>NZ_JBHWYR010000041.1:0-48262 GCF_042728695.1 Bacillus sp. NPDC060175 | reverse complement strand
GAAATAATATAGATGTTTTTTTATTATAAAATAAAATTAAGGGTGAAAACTTATGGCTAATGTATATCCAGATTCACCAGAGCCAAGAACAATAGGAGAGAAACAAGTAATTGAATTTCTTACTAGCAATTTAGATGAATCTTGGACTCTCTTTTATGAACCATTAATTGTAAATAGGCAACCGGATTTGCTTCTATTTAATGATCAGTATGGGATATTGGTTCTTGAAATTAAGGATTATAGAAGATCTACTATTGTAACTGTCTCTCCTAATGAGTGGATGATAAAAGGAGAAAGAGGGGAGGTTCATTTATCTTCCCCATATACACAGGCTAGAAATTATACATTTACAGTTATGGACTTCTTAGCAAAAGAACCATTATTGACAAATAGCTCAGTTTTTTCAGGGAAATTAAAAATTCCTGTAGTGCCCATATGTGTATTTACTAATCTTACTAAGCAGGATATTGTTTCTCTAGGAGTTGATCGGGTTATCCCATTAGAAAGTATAGTTACTTCTGAATTCTTAAAACTTGATGAAGAACATTTACAAGAGAAATTACATAATATTTTCAGGACATATTTCTTGATACCACAACTTACAGAATTTGAGGCGACATTAATTAAATCGAAGTTGTATCCTAAGTTACAAATTACAACACAGGAACAAGTAAAAAAAATAGCTGGATCAAGTGTACCAGTAACTGATAATAATGAATCGGCTGCTCAACTATTTTCTTTTTTATCATGGGATGATAAAAAAGAAAATGCCTGTGAAAATTTATCTAACATACATGATTTATTGTTTAATGTAAATGAATTTTATTCTATTATAGATGAA
Organism: Bacillus sp. NPDC060175; assembly: GCF_042728695.1. Classification (NCBI taxonomy): domain Bacteria; kingdom Bacillati; phylum Bacillota; class Bacilli; order Caryophanales; family Bacillaceae; genus Bacillus; species Bacillus sp. NPDC060175. The sequence goes on along the minus strand of NZ_JBHWYR010000041.1, from coordinate 47,421 downwards.
TTATTATTTGTCTCCACTGAAATAAGACATTTATATAATGTCGGGGAGAAGGAATTAAACAATATTGCTATAGTTTTTTATGAAAATAGAAGGATTTTGAAGAAAGAATTGGTAAAACAAGTAAGAGAAGTGTTATCAGAAATGGGAATACCTATAGAAGAGGGGATTGTAAAAACAAGGAAAGTAAACTTATTATCGTTTGAACAACTGGAAAGATCTAAAGCTATCTTTAAATATGTTTTTATAATTGATTTTAATCAAATTAGGGGAGTGGAAACGTATAGTAAAATACTAGTCACTATAAAAGAGACTAGTATTCAAAAGTTCACATATGTTAGTTTTAATAGTTCAACCAATGTTACTGAAAAAATAAGCTCTTCATGGAGATTATTTTTTCAGTAACCAATTTTGGAAGCAAATTCTAGAAGGCGGGCACTCCTGATCTCCAATTAAAATAAGTTTTTCTTCTGCTCTAGTCAGGGCAACATAAAGTACTCTTAATTCTTCACTATAATGCTCTTTCTCTAAATTTACTACTTTCTCCCCATACTTAGTGGAAGGGAAAGTAGTACTATTTTTATTTTCACCATAGTACTGCTTATACGCAATTTCTAAACCAGTATTTTCATCATATATAATATTGGGGCGCAAAACAGCTTGTGTATACTGTTTATCTAGCTCTGGTAATATGACGATAGGGAATTCGAGACCTTTTGACTTATGAATAGTCATTAATGTTACACACTTATCATCTTCATCATCTGGTTTTATATCGGCTTGTGGTTCATCATGATGAGATGAAATCATGCTTAATAACCAGTCTTGAAAGTGGTATAAATTTAAATTTTCATTTTGAGTTATCCTCCGCGTTAATTCTTTTAATTTATTTAGATTTGCATTAACTTGTTTTATATTTAGATTTCTTGTATCTTTAATTCTTATTTTCTTATAAATGAAATCTAGTGATTGGGCAGGAGTCATTTTTTCAAAATGAATGTTTCCTATAGAATCAAGAAACGTTTGGAAGAGGTTTGTATCGCTCTGAAAATAGATCGTTTGCAGTGCTTCCTCGCGTCTAATTTGTGAATCCTGATGAATAATGAAATTTACTAATTTATAAATATCAACTACTTCTTGTTGATTAAATAAATCTCCACCGCCAATAAGTTTATGGGGAACTTTAGCCTCTGTTAGAATTTTACTATACTCTACTACCTCATAGTTACTACGGAACAGAATAGTGAATTTATTAAGTTCTACGTTATTTTGCATCTGTTTTTTTAAAAATTCAACTAAGCAGTTTGACTGTCCTGAAGAATTAGGTGCTAATATCCAGTCATGAGCTTTACTAATATCTATATTCCCCTGTTTTATTCTTGGGCGTAATGATTCAGGATAGAAATCATACTTTTTGTTTTCATCTTTGGATATTTTGTCAAAAACTTGATTGACGAACATTACTAACTCTGGAGTAGAGCGGAAATTAGTACGTAAATGTAGGACCTTGCCATTAGATTCTATCCACTCTTCGACACTTGAATAAGAGCCTAAGTCTGCTCCTCTAAATTTATAAATAGATTGTTTTATATCTCCAACTACAAAGAGTTTAGGGCCTGTTTGATCACCTGGACAGATAGATTTTATAATTTCTGTTTGATATGCAGACGTATCTTGAAATTCATCGATAAACAGATGTTTATATTTTTTTTTAATTTGTTCTTTTATATCCTCGCGTCTCGTTAGTGTTTTAGCGCAGTATTCTAAAAGGTCGTCGGTATCTAAAGATTGTAGTTTATATTTATTATGCAAGTATTTAATACTAGTAAGTATTTCTATGAGTTCAACTTTTAATTTTCTGGGGGTGTCTCCTACTTCTAATAACATTTGTATTCTTGTTTTATCTACTACAGCATCAAAATCTAATCCCTTAGAGCGAATCATAGTATAGGCTTTTTTTACTTGTTTCTTCAGTTCATGAACCGGCATGATAGTGAGGTGCTGGATCTGTTTGTTTTCCCGTTGTTTTTTTTCTAGCCATTGTTCAAGGGCATCATCAATAGCTCTTGAAAGGGCCATTGATGAGATACGAAAACATGGAGAATATGAAAAATCATCAAGAGAAACGGGACCTGAAAAGTCTAAAATTTCTTTACAAAAGCTATGAATAGTTGAAACAGAAGCAGTATTTAACCCTTCTAATTCGTACCGAAACCTTTGTTTTTGTTTAGGATCTTTCTCGTTTTTCCAATATTGATATAAATATTCTTTTAAGCGAGAAATTAAATTCTCGGTAGCTTTATTTGTAAAGGTAATGATAGCCATATCTTGAATGCTAAGATTTGGATCGTCTTTTAGAAGTCTTATAACTCTTCGAGTTAAGATTTCTGTTTTTCCTGTACCAGCGCCGGCTTTTACTAAAATGAGATTAGAGTTCTCATTAATCGCTTGTACCTGTTCGGTTGTTAATGTCGACATTATTATTAACCTCCCTTTGTTGACACCATCTATAAAAGTTACAATGTGTACAGTGCCCCCCAGGGATTTTACTAAATTCTCCTGAGAAGATGGTGTCTATTAGATCATTTATATCACGATTTAAAGGTTGTCCTTTTTTAAAAAGTTGTCTTCTAGTATCAAAGTACCATTGTTTAATTTGCTCCATGCGTTCACTTTCAGTGACTTTTGAAGAGCTAAGTGAAAGAAAATCTTTAAGATTAGAGATAGAGTATCGATGGATCATGGCATTGTTATAACAAACTTCTAAATTGGGTATCCCATGAAGGGTAATCCCTTTATATGTTTTACTTACAGGTTCATCATTTATAGAAAGTTTAATTCTTATATTGTTATAGCCTGATATTTGTGTTTTTTTTAAGTAAGGGTTATAGAAAATATTTTTCAATAAATTTTCCAATCTAAAACTGGTTTTAGCCCTAATGTCACACCATTCCCTTCTGCTAAGCGGAAAGAGAAGAGAAATGTTTTTTTCTGCTAAGCTAATATAGACAGGGATATGGTTGAGTATAGTATGATATGTTCTTTTTGTATCAATTTGTTCCGTAAACTCAGGATATTTAGCAACCATTTCTTTTACGGCAGCTTCATATAAAATAGCAGCAGCATAAGAAGTGAGATGGAAATGGTCTGTATAAATACGTTCATTTGGATAAGATTTTTCATAATAAAAACGTTTTGGGCAGAACTTAAACACCGCTAAGTCCTCTATGCTTAAAGATGTAGTTTGAAAGTTCGAGTTAACTACTTCAGGCGTTGTTTCATCATGGAATAGTAGCGAAAATTCATCTGGCTGCTTTAATACTTTATATTGCATTAATAAATGTTCTAAACACGGTAGTGAGCGATCTTCTAAGCGATTCCCTTCTTCGATACCGAATACTTTTGAAATATCGTGTAGGTAATGAGCATGAGAAAGTTTAATTCCATCTTTTACATCTGAATATGAGATAGTTAACTGTTTACTTGGTGAATGTAATACAGAGTAAAAATGGTATAACCCGCGATTTAGGTAAAAAAGACTTAATGATCGATTCGAGCTAAAATATTGTTTGGTGACTTTATTGAGAAGGTTTCTTTCAATTTCTATTGTCATTGGCCACGTATGACGCTGTGGTTCAGGGTACATGTCCTGTGTAAATCGGCAAAGGAATACATATTCATAATTTTGGAATTCTATGTTATTAGGCCCAGTAACTAAAACTTCTTTAGAAAAATTGTCTTCTTTATTAATATTATCTGCATTTTTATCTTCAGGCTCAATAAAGAAAGATGAAATCCTTTTTCCGTACTCCAATGGACTAATTTGAATATTAGTTTGTGTCTCCATAGCTTCACTAACATTTGTAATCTTTTCTAAAATCTCATCATCTATTGGATTCAATTTAGAATGACTAGTTAAAACTTCAATAATATGCTTTGTATGCTGATTTATCGTCTTGTTAGTTGAACTGAAAATTTGCATACTTAAGGATTCAAAATCTTTTATTGTCTCTTTTAAGTGTAATAAGTCATCGGCGGTGATAGTCAGTATAGGGTGGAATTTATTTTCTCTAATGTCAGTTTGTCTCTTTGCTTCTAGTAATTCATCTATTTTATTGTACCATTGCTCAAAAGTATTGCTGTAATTAAAGAAAGCTTCTAATTTTTTGACCAAAGTATATAAATCAATTGTCGTTTTAAATAAGCTGGATTGAAGCAAGTCTTTTACCATTGTTAAATCAAGATAATGACTATGTTCAAATTTCCTGTTATCTACAAAGATATCGATTAGGTTTTTTATTCCTCTTCCTTTAGGTAAGTGTAAGAGAGGACGTTCAGGAATATCTGTATCTAAGCCATATAATTCAGATATTTCACGAACTAACGGACGCATTTCCATCGGATTTGATGTCACAATAGCAATCTTCCTTGGATCAGCTTGTCCATTCTTTACTAAAATACTTATATTCCTAATGATATAATGTATTTCTTCTTCTAGAGTTGCGAACTTTAATAAGTGAAAGGTGCGATCTAACCGCGCTGGCCCTGCATCTTGAAAGATTATTTTTGGTAATGTGTTAATGAAAAAAGAAGAAGATCTTGTATTTTCCTGAATACATATCCAATCTTTTATTGGCTGATAAGGTTCATAAATTATTTTTAGTGCCTCTAAGGCAGGGTTGTTAGGATTCTTCATATCAAATGGAATGAAAAACTTTACAGGTTTTCCGCATTCTACAAAGCGTTTAATTAGACGATGGTGTTTCGGTAACATAGGTAGAAAACCACCATCCATAATTAATTCATCATATTCAGATAGATCCATTTCATCTAAGGCAATGCTTGATGCAAGACCAATATCTATTGTGTTTAAATTTTTTAGTTCTTCTATGTAACGAGTATAGATAGTTGTTATATGCCCCCATTGTTTACTATTTTCTAGTAGCCCTATCTCATCTAATGATAAGCCTGATTCTGATAGCTGAAAAAATAAAGTAAGTAGGTCGTTTATGGTTGAAGTCCATGCTAGGTTATTTGTATTTTTATCTTCGGTCAATAGCCTTTCTAAAATAATGGAAGACTCATTTTTAGAGAGTATATTTCGATTTAATTTATAGATGGAAGATCTTAAAAATTGATCCATTTCATTTAACGTAACATATTTATCAATTGCTTCCTTTAAATCATTTATATTCATTGCTTTTAATCTATTTGGTAGATATGGATGTAAAACGTCTTTAATATAAAAATTATTTCTTCTTTTATGTAAAATTAACGTAGGCACAATATGCAGTACTTTCTTGTTTAAATTGAAAGATTTTTTTATAAATAACTCTATATTTTCTGTATAGGGAGAACAATAGACTTTCAATTCTTAACCTCCTAGTATTTTATTTACTATTCTTTTATAATTATAGTAAGATTTTCTAAAATGTATAGGTGAAATTTGGGTTTTATATAGTAGTAAGGAGGAAGAAGTATGCATAAAGATGAAGAGGATTTATTGAACGGGATATGCGAAAAGTACAATATAAATCAAGACACATTTAAACAATTATTTAATATAGAAAAAGAATTTGCGGATCGTAATTTAAGTAGAAGAGTTGGAATATATAATCAATTGTCTGAACAAATTATGAAAAATTTAACAATCAAGGAGAAGTGAGTTAAGTGCTATTTAAATATTTAAGATTTCAAAATTATCGACCTTATTATGGAGATCAGACTATTTATTTTCAATCGAAAGAACCCAATGATTCTCCTTATATGCGAAATATAGTTTTAGTTGGTGGTCTTAATGGAGCAGGAAAAACCTCTCTTATTAATGCTATACATATTTGCTTTTATGGAAGAAGAAAATTTTCAAAAAAGGAATATGATGAAATACGACAAAATTCTATTAATACAACATATAGGAATGAAGGAGGGGTTGAGAGCTCTATTGAACTAGGAATTCATGATCATACAGGCTCTTACGCAATAAAGGTTCAATTTACATATGATGAGAGAAGAAATGATATTTCTGAAACCAGGAATATATATGTATTAAGCGAAGAAGGGGAAATAATTAGAGAAATCACTAATTCTGAACAAGAATTTAATGATTTTGTTGATCAGCGTATCCCAATAGATGTTGCTCCTTTTTTCATATTTGATGCGGAGAAAATTAGAGATCTTGTTGGAGAACATGATAAAAAAGAAACTATTGATGCTATTCAAAAAATTGTTTCGCTGGAGCTGTACAATAAATTACTTCAGGATTTAAACCATATTTCTGATGAAGGTACTAAAAATCTAAAGAAATTAGTAAAAGACGAAGAAATTCAAGCGATTATTGAAGAGCTTACGGCGGTTACTGAGGAATATGATGAGAAAAAATCATTTGAAGAAAAACTTTCTCAACAAATTAAAGATCTTGAAGGAGAAAAACAAGTAGTAGAACGAGAAAGAAGAAAGAAAATTGCAGAAAATAGTAGAACTAAGCAACAAATTAATCGAGTTATAGGTAATAAAGAGCGAGAATTAGTAGAGGTAAAAGTGAAAATTGAGAAGTTTGGTGGAGAAACTCTCCCAAATTATATTTTATTACCACTTATCAAAGATTTAAAAGAACGATTGAATAAAGAGAAGGAATATATTAATGCGAAGGAAAGGGAAAAGAGTACTTTTTCATCCTATGATAATTTTATGCAAAAGGTTTTGAAAACGGATCTTTTCCCACCATTATTACCAAATCAAAAGAAAAAGTTATATACAAATGGAAAAGAGATTTGGGCACAACTTAATAAAATACAACAGGCACTTATTAGTGAGGATATTGAAATCCTTCATGATATTTCACCAGGGGATTATAGTAAACTTATTAGTTATAATGTTAATTCAAGTAATATAAAGCGATTATTTGATGAACAATATAAGATTCAAGAAGAACTTGGAAAATTAAATAGGGAGCTAGGGGATGCTCCAGAAGAAATTAATACAGTTGAATTTGATGATAACTTATCACAAATTTCTGAGCAATTAGGAAGTTTACGTAAAGAGCGAAGTAACTTAGGGCAAGATCTAGTTAGATTGCGTGATCGGCGGACGAATCTTAGAAATGAAATGTCCCGCAAACAAGAGCTTAAGAAGGATTTAGGACCAATTGAACAAAAAATTGAATTGTTAAACCTTTATATCAGTGCTACACAAGAGTTTATTGAAAATGTTACGGTGTTAAAAGCTAATCAACTTAAATTAGAAATCGAAACGATATTAAGTTCTTTATTTAGAAAATCCGATTTTGCTGAAATTCAATTTAGTCCTGCGGACTATACACTCCGTATTTTTAATGAATTTAGTGAGGAAATCGATTTAATGTCAAGATCTGAAGGAGAAAAACAGTTGATAGCATTATCTATGATTTGGGCATTAACAAAAGTGTCTGGAGCAAAAGTTCCCTTTGTGATTGATACACCACTTGCTCGTTTAGATAGTGTACATAGAAGGAATATTGTAGATTATTATTTTACAAATTTAAGTGATCAAGTTATCATTCTTTCAACAGATACAGAGGTCACAGAGGATTTTGCTGAAACAATAGAACCATTTGTGGAAAAGTCGTATCTTTTAGAATATGATGATGAAGAAAGAGTAACAAAAATTAAGGAAGGCTACTTTCAATTTAGTAAGGTGATGTAATATGGCGAATGGTAGAATGACCTTATCACAACATGGAGAAGAGGTTCTACATCAAGTGATGATTGAGTTAGATATGAAGGAGAAACGTCCTAATGCCTTGCGAATAGCATTTGCAAAAGGGGTAAGGGAATATAATGGGATACCAGAAAAAAAAGAACGAAAAGCATCTAAATTTGTCATTCCAAATGGTGTTATAGCTAAGGGAGAAGAATATTTGTTGTTTAAGCACCTTATTATAAATAAAATTGGAAAAACTTTAGATGGCAAAGAGATAGATGAGTTTATGTTATTGTTTATTGAAGAAGGATTAGAAATTATGGAGCAAGAGATCAGTTCTATGTCTAATTTAGATAACTATATTTTGACTTTAGTCAGTAAAGCATAAACAAGAATTCGTAAATTGTATATGAGAATAATAAAAAAGGGCGTAACTCATTATATTATGAGCTAAGCCCTTTTTTGTTTTAAATTAATAATTATTAAATTCTAATTGAATTTTCTACAATTTCTGAAATACCTCTAATTCATCTAAAGATATATTTGAAGAAAGTGAGAATCTAATAGTAGAACGTAAATCATCCATAGACAACCCGATAGCTTGTAATACATGACTTGGTTTACTTGAGCTACAAGCCGAACCAGTAGAAACAGCAGCTACTGGGGAAAGGGTCCTTACAAGTGTTTCATTATTTACACCTTTGAATATAACACTTAGAATTCCAGGTATTTTATCTTGGATATCATTATTAAATTCAATATGATTTTGGAATTTGTTTTTTAGAATATCAGTTAATTTATTCTCTAGTTGTTTTAATTTATAGATGTTTTGTTCTAAATTAATATATGCGATTTCTGCAGCTTTTCCCATTCCGACAATATTATGGACGGGTAGTGTGCCACTGCGTATATCACGCTCTTGTCCACCACCATGAAGTAGAGGGGTAATTTGGATTGGTAATCCTAAATTATCTTTACGTATTATGGTTACCCCAACACCTTTTGGACCATGAAACTTATGAGAAGAGCAGGATAAAAAGTTTATACTATCTATGTCTGAAAGAGAGAATTGTACTTTTCCAACTACTTGTGTAGCATCTGTATGGAAGAATACTTCATTCTCTTTACAGATTTTAGCGATCTCGTTTATTTGATTTAGAGAACCAAGTTCGTTGTTTCCCCACATAATTGAAACGAGAAGAGTTTTTTCTTTTTGAATAGCGCTTGTTAGTTCTTCTAAATTTATTCTTCCATATTGATCTACATCAAGATAGGTGACTTTATACCCGTTCTCCTCTAAAAATTTGCAAGTCTCTATAATAGAAGGGTGTTCTACTTTAGAAGTAATAATGTGATTGCCTTTATCTTTATGAAAATGAGTGATGCCTTTCAAAATAAAGTTGTTACTTTCTGTAGCACCACTAGTAAAAATTACTTCATCAGTTTCACAACCTAATAATTGAGCTACATGTGCTCTTGCGGTTTCTACAGCGTCTTTAGCATTTTGTGCTAATCCATAATATTTACTCGAAGGATTTCCGAATTCTTCAAGTAAATAGGGTAGCATTGTTTCTTTAACTTCAGGTAATAATTGTGTTGTAGCACTATTATCAAGATAAAGCATAGGATCACTCCTTACCGTATTTTAGTAAGTTCATTGAGAATTTCTCGTTGTTTCCAGCATGCTTGTACTCACTTTCTAATAAATTAATCCCGCGTTCTAGGTGAGCATCGAATAGAGTGGGGAAGTATTCATCATCAGATACTTCACGTCCAGCATGTTGGGTAATTAAGCATTTATAAATGAAATCATAATCCCCGGTTAGTGTGTGGCGATTGATTTCTAATCCACCAGCTTCTTTATCGTTTAAAATTTCAGGGACTGTTGGATCAGTTAAAGATAAGCCAACAGCTAAACGAGCTAAAATATTAGGTGTTAAATTAGTAGGAGCTTGTAATTCTTTAAGTTTATCCGATACTCTTTTAGATATTTTTAAACGGTAGTTCATTTTGCTTGCCCCTTATTAAAGTTGAAATATTGATCTGAAATATTCACTTTTCGTAGTTCTGTATCAAATTCTAATAAGTATCCATGGGATACAAAGTTTTTTAATAAATTGTAGTGTTTTTCATCAACTTCGGAGTTGGTTGATAAGATTAAGACCTGTTCACCACAAGCAGGGATGAAATCTACTAAAATATTATGTTTATGTGTCTGATCAAGACGGCCCAGAAGTGTATCAAATATAAATGGAACACGACGTCCAGAACATTTAAACATGGCCCATATTAACGATAGTAATAGGATTTCCTTCTCACCTGCAGAGAGTGTTTCTTTTGCTACATGGTCACGATTACTATCATATAAAGTTACTTCAAATGTACTAGAATCAATGCGTAGAGAAGAAATATATTGATGCTTGCGCATTAACTTATTAAGCATTTTTGTAGCCTCAAATTGTACTTGTTGTAATTTCTTTTGATGTTGTAGCATTTGAAACTCTGTACTTAACTTCATAATGTTTTGTGCTATTAAGAATGTATTTCTCGTCTTATTACTTTGTTGTACTACATGTTGCTTTGAATCAATTGTGTTTTTTAGTGCTGTTAAAGCCTCTTGGCGTGATTCTAAAACAATTGAATTTTCTTCTACTTCTTTTTCTAATTTAAAGATTTTCTCTTGTGTTTGAGTCATATTTTCTAACATTTGTGTGAATTCATTTGTTGAATCATTAGTAGAAATTTTCTTTCTAAGTTCTTGCGATTGAAGTAATTTCTGCCTATTCTCTTGAAGCAATTGAATATATGTGTCGTGAGACTCACTTTCAACATTTTGTGCTGCTACTTCAAATTGTGTGCGTTGTGCAGGTGATACTCGATGGATATACTCAACATCTGTATCGTTAGGTTTAATAATATTAAAAATTTGTTTCCTTAATTCAACTGCTAAATCATCAGGGGATGAGACACCAGGTAAACTTTTAGCTAGTTCCAGAGCACGGTCATCAGTCAACTCTGCAGTTAATTGATTTGCCAATGACTGTTTTTCTTCATTCTGTAATTGGTTTTTAGTAGCTAATAATAAATTTTTATTTAGATAGAAAGGTAACAGGGTCTGAATAAATTCTCGAACTTTTTCGGAATTAGCTTTACGGTGAGATTCGATCTCCAGTACTTGTCTATTTAATGTTTCACGTTCTTCTTTAATTAAACCACCGTGTGTTTCAAAATCTTTTTTCAGTAAAGCATATGACTCTTTCGATTCTTCTATTTGTTGTTTAGCGGCATTGATTGTGTCTTCGAGAGCTTTAATTTTTAAAGTTTGCTCTTTTTCTTGACGCTGAAGTGAAATAATTTCACTTTCTATAGAAGAAAGGTGCTCTTGATCAATTTCTTGTTGTAGATAATTGGTCAAATCTCCTTCTAAATTTCGGAATAAATCTAAGTTGAATATGACAGTAGATAGTTCTTTCAAATAAGATGATAACTTATTTTCATTTATAATTTTTGAAATTTCCTCTCCATCAAATAAACATAGATCAAATAATTTAGGTGGGAAACTCTCTCTCAGTTTTGATTCGAAAATATCCTTTTCTACATCATTTAGATACTGTCCATCTTTTTTTACAGTGAATTTTTCTTTTACAGCGCTGTTTAAAATATTCCAGGATCTTTTGAAAGTATAAACGTGTCTTTTGAAATTTTCTACTTCACTGAACGTAATTGTAATGCTAAAAGGATTTGTTTGATCTTTACGAGCAGAAGCGTTTAAATACCCATGGACGCGTTTATAGTAATCATTATTCTCCGTCTTATATCCATATCCAAAACAACCAAATAACCCCAGTTTGATGGAGTTTAAAAACGTTGTTTTTCCAGCACCGTTTTCGCCACCTATTAAGATAACTTTTTTCTTAGGAGAGGAAATAGACAAGTCAAAGGTATTTCTTTCCGTATATGCTCCTATATTTTCTAATTCTAGTTGTTCAATTAACATAAATTTAACCTCACCCTACAAATGTAAGTAATCTTGCTTTAGTACTTTTTCAATTTCTTGCATTAAACCACGACGGACTTTATAGCCTGCAAAATTCTTTTCCAATGATATAAGTTTCTTTAATGCTTTAAAGTCAACATTATATCTACTACATAATACTTCTAAATCAGTAATTTGCTCATTATCAAATAATGGACGATCATCATATTCCCAATCTAGGTCATGCCCCATTACTTCTTTAAAGATATTAGGTAAAGCATCTTCCCAATCACCAGTTTCTAACCAATAACGACGAATGATTCGGAGTTCTTCCTCTTTAATTAATTCAAAGTTCTCCTCGTCTGGATGTTTTAAGTCTCTTTGGACAATAAGAAGTCTGCGTAAAATCTCTTTCCTTGCTTCCAGTGTAAAAGGACCTAAACCTAGTTGTCCGAATTGATTATCTTCAAGTTTGACTAAAATTTTAGGGTCCTCAGAAGAACTTAAATCAATGTTGTTTTGATCAACGTATAATTTTAGCTCGTCCTTTTCTAAAATTGTAAATTCTTCTAATTTAATAAGTTGTTTAGGGCGGCTAGATTTTTTTGGGATAATAACATATTCAATATCATCTTTTGTTTCAGTTTTTAACGTATTAAAGTAAATTTGACCACCTTTACGATATTTCATACGGAAGTTGCGATTATCACGAATCCCAGCTAGCCAATTTCTGAATTCTAGTAAAGGTTTCATCCAATCAGATCCACTAAGGATGAAGCCATTTAAGGCTTTATCTTCATTTACTACTGTACAAACCCAACAACCAAAACGACTGTTTCCACATGAACCAGCACTTTCTTTAATTGTTTTATCAACAACAAGAGGACATTCACCGCTACTTGAATCTTGATAAAGTTTATTCAATTCGTGGTTATCATTCCCCCAAGGAGAAGGGTTTTCTAGTAGGTAGTCCCACACATTATTTAAACTAAACGGTCTAATTGGTGCAAAAACATATGCATTTGTTAACGTAGAATGGCGCATTAAATCTTTACCTTCAACAGTATGGGATTTAAGAACGTTATCACGAGTAGCACTTTCATTTTCACGTACACCAAGGACCATGATTACTTCACCAAACGTAGAAACTTTTTCCATCACAAATGCGTTTGCTGGTTCGATTTTTAAGCGATCAGTACACCAGCGGAATTGTTGATTTGGTGATGGATAGCCCTTTCCAACAATATTCGCCCAAAATGATTGCTCATATTTAGGTTTTACTTTGTGGGTTTCAATAGGTAAATCGCGTTTTAAAGCTTCTTCCTGGATTCTGTGTAAAGTAACATTAATCGATTGAATAATTAACGGTGTTTCTACTAATGTATCTGAGGAGATTACATACACCTTTTTGTGTAATTGCTCTGTAGGTAATTCACATAGAGCTTCGAAAACAAGTTGAACGACGACTGTGGAATCTTTTCCACCACTATAACCAACAACCCAGGGACGGTCGTCAGAAAGATAAACTTTTTTTATATGTTCTTTCGCTTCCGAAACAAAGTCATTTTTATTATTTAATAAGTCAGTAATGAGATTATTTAACATTATGATGCTCCTAACTGGAATTTCTCTTCTATCTTTTGTTCTCCTTCTGTAAGAGGAAGACCTAATTTTTCTTTTAATTTGTTTGCAGTTAAAGTGACCGTTTCTTTTGTTTTTTGTATACGACCATTTGCATTAAAAGCTCGTCCTAGCCAATCAGAAGTATTAGAACGACTATACTCGATATCGGCTAATAGAGAGATGTATTTTTTCCAATCCTGTGGATGTTTTTCAAAAACATATTTTCCTATTAAACCGACAGATTCAATAAATACTCCATGTCCAACAATATAGTTCATTCGGAGCTCACGGGGGCTTAGTTCTTTTTTGTAAACTAAATTCCATTCGACTATTGTATCACAAAGAAGGTTCCAGAATTCTTTTAAGAATTGTTCTTCATTTTCTGTAATTAAGTCACCTTTTGTTTTTCCTAGTAGGCGAAGGTTTGTATTGAAAATATGATTCAGCGCTAGAATCTTCGGTGAATTCTTTGATAGGTTTACTTTTTCTTTATCGGTATATCTGACTAATAAATTGTTTTCCTCTACAATTTCTTTTGTGACTAATGCCAATTTATCTCTATGATCGTACAAGATACCAATAGAAGAAGTTGTATTGACTGCATGCCTATTAAGGTCGGAGAAGATTTGCTGAGAATTTCTTAGACCTTGATCATGATAGAACACAACTGAAATCGTTTCATGTCCTAACTCTGGTGAAAGCTTTATCGCCTCTTCGATAGCTGCCCTACGGTGTTGTCCGTCATTAATCAGGAACTTAGAATCCAGGGAGATACGAAGTTGTCCTAAATCTTGAAATGACTGGTCCGAACTAAATGGCTGGAATTCGATATCACCATCTATAGATGCAGTAAGGGATGAAAAAACATAATCATTTTGATTCTCAATAATATAATTTGTGATTTCTGGGATCCTAATTTTATTTAATATCCTCTGGGCTCGATGTTCAGCAGGGATTTCTTCTTCATCAAATAGAAAAATTTTTGGAATTAAGCGTAAAGGACACATTACAACAAAGTACTCATTACCACCTTGTTTTCCACGTAAAGCAGGGAAGTTATAGCTAAAACCATAATCCATTTATTACATCTCCATTCTTTACGTACGTAATTTATATTTTTTATTATAAAATAGATACAAGTGTTCGGCAAGAATAGTAACTCGATTATATGAAATTTAATATTTTCCATTAATGGTGCTGAAATTTCCTTAATGTCAATTCCTAACCTAAAGAAGACATAACAAATAGGGAGAGAAAGCAAATATGAAAAATACCATTCAAGAAAAAAGAAGCATGACCATCATGCTACTACTCTCAGCTATTGTTGGAATCTTTTCATCACTACAGCATAAAAGAAGCAATGCAGCAGTTTAACAACTAGTTAAACTGCTTTTCCATTATAATAGAAGAAAAACCAAACGGAGGAAAATCCCATGCCAACCTACAACAAACTAATCCGAAACAAAATCCCACAAATAATAAAAAACAACGGAAAAACACCCACAACAAGAATCCTACCCAAAGAAGACTACATAAAAGAACTATGCAAAAAAACACAAGAAGAACTAACCGAATACCTAGAAGCAACAACAAAAGAACATAGACTCGAAGAACTATCCGACCTACTAGAACTAATAAACGCCCTAGCCGAACACGAAGGCACAACACTAGAAGAAATCAACAACATCCGTAAAAAGAAAGCAGAAGAAAGAGGTGGTTTCTCAGATCGAGTCTTCTTAATCAAAGTAACCGATAACTAGCCCCTCATAACCCCCTACCAAGCCCCTACCAAGTAATAAATCACTAAGAAAAAACACAACAAAACAAAAACAAAAACAAAAACCGTAGTAGTAGTCAAAAAAAAATTTGAAATAACACGCCAAAAACCCGCCCCTCCTTCCTATATATAGTACAAAGAGGAATTTTCATTTTTGAATGGAGACGGGAGGAACTTTGATGGCGGTGTATCGTAATGTGCAGGTGAATTTTTGGCAGGATGATTTTGTTTTGGATTTGACGCCGGAGGAGCGGTATTTTTATGTGTATTTGTTAACTTGTTCGAAGACAACGCAGTGTGGGATTTTTCCGTTTCCGAAGCGGTTAGCTGAGATGGAGACTGGTTATAACAGGGAGACTGTTGATAAGTTAGTGCAGCGCTTCATTGATTATGGAAAGATTCTTTATGATGCGGAGACGAGGGAGTTATTTATTTTAAATTGGCTTCGTTATAATCCTGTGACGAATACGAATGTGGAGAAGTGTGTGCTTCGTGAGCTTAAGGGTGTGAAGAATAAGGAGTTTGTACATATGTTTCTTCAGAAGTGTGCGGAGGAGGAGCTGAATGTTCCGATGCTTTTAGCACATTTCGGTATGCCTAGTGATTTGGTTATGGATGATGTTGATCCAGTTTGCGAGGAAACAGTGGAAGAAGAGGTTATAGAGGAGGAAACGGGAAGTAAGGTGTTCACGTTTTATGAACAACATTTTGGTAGTTTGTCTCCTCATACGGTAGAGGAACTGAGTGCGTGGATGGTTGATTTGTCAGAGGAGCTTGTGCTGAAGGCTCTTCAAATTGCGCATGAGAATAATAAGCGGACGGTTGCTTATGTGAAGGGGATTTTGCGTGGTTGGCACGGGAAGGGATTTACGAAGGTTTCTGAGGTTGAGGCGGATACGGCTCAGTTTAGGAAGAAGGAGTCGTCTGTTAGCACGGGGGAGACGGAGGAGTTTTTGGCGAGGTGTGAGGAGTGGGAGAAGAATGCGCCTTCAGAGGAAGAGTTGCAGCGGTTCTTAACTGAACGCGGGTGGCGTCCATGAGTATTCAAAATGTGGAGGCGGAAAAGACGGTTTTAGGTTCTCTTTTAATTGATGGAGAGCTTATTAAGGAGTGCCGCTTGACGGAGCATTATTTTTCTATGCCGGTGCATAAGTCTATATTTCGGTTAATGCGAGAAATTGAAGATGAGGGGCAACCTATTGATCTTGTGACGCTCGTTTCTCGGATGAATCCAAATTTTTTGGAGAATATCGGGGGAATGGAGTATTTTATAGCATTAATAGAGGGTGTGCCTACGACTAGTAACTTTTCTTATTATGAGGGGCTTGTTCGAGGTGCATGGAAAATGTATCAGGCTGGCGTTCTCGGGCACAAGATGGGAGAGCGTCTTATTGCGGAGAAGAATGAGAAAATTATTGGTGAGACGATTACGGCGCTTTGTGAGTTAGAGGAAAAGGACTATGTATGTGAGTTTGATTTGAAGGATGCGTTAGTTGGGCTATATGAGGAGCTTCATCAAGATACGAAAGAGAATACTGGTATTGAGACGGGTTATACATCGTTAAATAAGATGACGTGCGGATTGCAGGAAGGGGATTTTGTCGTTCTTGGAGCGCGTCCTTCTATGGGAAAAACGGCGTTTGCGTTAAATATTGCACTGCATGCGGCGAAGTCTGGAGCGGCGGTTGGGTTGTTTTCGTTAGAGATGAGTAGTAAACAATTGTTAAAAAGGCTGGCGTCTTGCGCGGGTGAAGTGTCAGGAGGTAGGCTGAAAAATCCGAAGCATCGTTTTACGATAGAGGACTGGGAAAAGGTGAGTAAGGCGTTTGCGGAAATTGGTGAGTTGCCACTTGAGATTTATGATAAGGCAGGCGTTACAATGCAAGATATTTGGATGCAGACTCGTAAGTTAAAGAGGAAGCACGGTGATAAAAAGCTGTTAGTTATTGTAGATTATTTGCAGCTTATTACGGGCGATTCGAAGCATAAGGGTAATCGATTTCAAGAGATTAGTGAGATTTCTCGTAAGCTTAAGTTGTTAGCGCGTGATTTAAATGTTTGTGTAGTAGCATTGTCGCAATTGTCTCGTTCCGTAGAGTCACGTCAAGATAAGCGACCACTTTTATCTGATTTAAGAGAGACAGGACAAATTGAGCAAGATGCGGATGTCATTATGCTTATGTATCGAGAGGATTATTATGATAAGGAAACGATGCAGAAAGAGATGACGGAGATTCATGTGGC
This sequence comes from Bacillus sp. NPDC060175, assembly GCF_042728695.1. Lineage (NCBI taxonomy): Bacteria > Bacillati > Bacillota > Bacilli > Caryophanales > Bacillaceae > Bacillus > Bacillus sp. NPDC060175. Next base: position 30,127 of record NZ_JBHWYR010000041.1, on the reverse strand, counting down.
GAAGCATCGGAATGGACCTGTGGGGAGTTTTAAATTGAGGTTTTTGAAGGAGTTTGGGCGGTTTGTGGAGATTGGATGATAAAATAGAAGAAGGCATATAAAAGGTAAAGGAGTGGTTACGGATGACAAAAGTAGGTCGTTTATATGAGCAAGAGAAGCAAGAAGAAATTGATAAAGCTCTTTCTGCAGCTGGAATGCTCTTTAAGGGAATGAGTATAGAGGAAGTGGCTAAGAAATTAGATGTAACAATTGAGAAGGTGAAAGAGTGGGAGAAGCGTTTATCTCATTAATCGCTGGGTTAATGGGAATATTCCGCAAAGGGAAAATGGCAGCGTCTGTATAAATTTATATAAAAATAGCCGACTATTTACTATATAATAGTCGGCTATTTTTGTACGGAGAAGTTGTTAGGTTTAATACGCAAATTTTTTGGGTTGCTCTTGAATATGCTTCTTATTTTTCCATAAAGAAGGATTTTCGCTCTGTAGTAATCCATTGCTCCAAATTATCTTGGCTACGTTGGACAAGTCGATTCACTAACACATCATGCCATACATAATCCTCTAATAGGTATATATGAACGGGGTCATCTGTATAAAAAGCAATATTACGCTCCTCAAGTGATGGTCCATAAATCATCTCTTTAGAATCTATCGATAAAATAAACCAATGTTCTGTAGACAGGGTTTCTGTATAAGGTGTTATACGATGGGCTTCTAGATTTTTAATGGGATTTTCAACATGCAGGGTAATACCTTGTACTGTAACTTTATCAGCTACCTCAGATAGTTCCTCTTTTAACGCTTCATACATCTCATCCCACATTGAAATGACAATACGTTTTTGGGCTTTTTTTATTAATGCCTGACAGTAGCTAATTATTGTTTTATTGTCTTTTAAAGTAATCACTCGATTATCTGTTTTTTCCTCGAAAGTTTCTAGTTTGTTTAATGAATCACTGATTACTTCATAAGTAGACTGCCATTCTGATTGCGCCTTTTGTAAAAAGATTTCAACAGGTAGAGGTGAATAGCGAGTGGTGTCATTTATTTCTTCTTTCATGACAATTCCTTTTTCTACAAGGTTACCCAAAACCTCATAAATTCGCGCTCTTGGGATACCTGAATCCTTACTTACTTGGTAGGCTGTAACAGGCCCCTGTTTAACAAGAGATACATAAGATTTAGCTTCATATTCATTAAAACCAATTTTTTTAAGCTGTTGCACTATGTAGTCCACTTTTTTCGTCCTCCGATGTTTGCTTTTATATTTTAACGTTACAATAACTCTTTACATATAGCAAATCATTAGTTACTATTCAAATAGTGACTAAGGGGAGGTTGATAAAATGGATTTTTATTTAGACCCATCAGTATTAATTATTTTGATTGCTTTTGGATTTTTAGCCGCATTTATTGATTCAGTTGTAGGTGGTGGAGGACTCATTGCCTTACCCGCTTTATTATTTACAGGATTGAATCCAGCAAGTGCAGTAGCTACGAATAAACTAGCGTCGACAATGGGGTGTGCAACTAGTAATATTGTGTTTTATCGTTCTGGTAATCTTGATTTGAAATCGGCGTTTAAATTATTTCCACTCACTTTCATAGGTTCCATAATAGGGGCATGGATCGTTCATTTAATGAACCCAGAAGTACTGAAGCCATTGATGCTGATCATGCTTGGTGCGGTTGCTATTTATACGATATTCAAAAAGGATTGGGGGAGTGTTTCTACTCATAAGAAATTGTCCGGTCAACACTTCATTATTTTTACTTTTTTTATTTTTATTATTGGTTTTTATGATGGGTTTCTAGGTCCTGGCACAGGTTCGTTTTTAATGTTTTCTCTTTTATTTATTGGGTATGATTTTTTAAAAGCAGCAGGTAATGCGAAGCTTCTTAATTTAGGAAGTAATGTTGGTGCATTGTTGATGTTTATGTATGTAGGGCAAGTAAACTATGTGTATGGTTTTATAATGGGGATTGCTCAAATTGCTGGAGGGATTGTTGGCTCCAAATTTGCTATAAAAAAAGGAAGCGGGTATGTTCGTGCTCTTTTCATTACAGTAACCTGTTTATTGTTAGCGAAAAATCTTTACGATTATATTCATTAAGTAATTTTGAACATTTTTTAGATGCTACCTCATTCGAAGATAGCATCTAAAAAAAAGCTCATTTAAAAGAAAATTTAAGTTAAGAGAATGAAAATAATACAAACGACTATTTTCGGGGTATGTTCATCTATCTTAATAAAATACTCACTCCACATTCTTCTTATAATTAGGCCTCAACAAACTCTTAAAATCCACCTCAGCAATCAACACACTTACTAATATAAGCGTCGCCCCTAAGTACCCTTTACCTGTGAGCGTTTCACCTGTGAAGAAGAAGGCAAACCCTGCGGAAAAGACAGGTTCTAATGAAAAGATAAGACCTGTATGTGTGGGAGTGGTGTATTGCTGGGCAATAACTTGCACAATGAATGCGACTGCGGTGCAAAATATGCTTAAGGCTAAGATTATTAGCCATGAGTCGATAGTGCCAGGAAGTTTTGGGGTTTCCATAACTAATGAAAAAATAAGACTAAATAGGCCGACAAAACCAAGTTGTATTACCCCAAGTGCAATTGAATTCACATGTTTTGTTACGTTTCCAGTAATGATGACGTGAATCGCATAAAATAAGGCAGACAGTATGCAAAATATATCGCCGTTACCAATCTTGAATTCACTAGTTAATGTTAATAAGCCAATTCCTATTATCGTTAACACAATTCCTAATATAACTTTCTTTTCAGGAATGTGTTTTAAAAATATAGCTGATAATATTGGAATGAAAATGACTGTGAGACATAGTAAGAAACCAGCATTAGACACACTTGTATACTTTGTACCGAAAGTCGCGAAAATATAGACGATAAATAAAACGGAAGCTAGTATAAAAGCATATTTTACAGTTTTAAAATCGACTTTGAATAAGTGTTTGTAAAATATTAAACCTGATAAAAGAAAGGCAATAATAAATCGTAATGCGATTAAATTATATTCTTCTATGCCATCAAGTCCAAGCTTTGTAAGTAGGATGGATGCACCCCAAAAAAATGTAACTAGTAGTAGCATTAAATCAGCTTTTAATTGAATTTTCATTTCTATTCCCTCGTTATGTATAATTTGTAATACCCGTGGCCCCATTGTTTATTTTAATATTAATTCTGAATATTTGGAACAAAAATTTATCGACTCTTTTTTCTCCATTCAATTATTGAAAGTTTGGATTTGAAGAAGATTGGTATGTGAGTTTCGAAAATAAATAGAAATAATGAAAAAAGAACCCAATTTCTCTATTTGATATGGAGAAGTTGGGTTCTTTCGTTTTGGAATAATTATGAGAAAAATTTTAGATATTTCTCATATATTCATCATGTTTCTTTCATGCTCTTCTCACGTCCAAGTTTTACACTCATATGTATCAAAGGTAAAGGGAGGTAATACATTTTTTACTTATCTCAAAACGAATGATAGATGGTGGTGAACAGATGAAAAAGAATAAGCGTAAAAAATTGCGTTGGTTAAAATGGATTTTGATCCTTCCGTTACTTCTGGCATTACTATTGTTTGGATTACATAGTATGAAGTTTGAAAGGTGGGACCATGAGAAGCATAAGCAAGCGGCGTATACTGTTTCTCACGATAAAGAAAGGGAAGCTTTCGTCGCGCAAAAAGAAAAGTTTAATAACTTTGAGCGAAATCAGCATCATGAAAAACACCATGAAAAAGAGTTTGAAGGTTTATTCTTTATACCATTCCTGTTAGCGTTTGGATTTGTTCTTTTCGGCTGGTTCATGATTCGTAAGTCTGAAGGGAATACGGTTAAAAAATGGACAGGCATATTGCTCCTAGTTATTGGTTTATTACCAGTCCTTCCGATGATTGCATTTGTTGCAATGATTGTTTGGGTATATAAAAAATTAAAAGAAAAAAGAATGGCAACTGATATAGATGTATACAGCGACTTTCAAGTACAAAAACAAGTAGATATTTTAGATCAATGGGAACGCAATATTCGTAAGGAGGAGAAGTAATAATGGGTATTTTAAAACGTATTAAAAATATTGTAGTGGCGGATGTGCATCAAACGTTAGATAAGATAGAAAAACCTGTTAGCATGTTAAAGCAATATCTTCGTGAAACAGAACAGCAAATTACGAAGGCTGAAAAAGCACTTTCTCATCAATATTATTTAGAAAAGAAATATGAATCATTAATTTTAGAAACGGATGCTCTTATTGCGAAGAGAACTCGTCAAGCTGAGCTTGCAGTATCACGCGAAGAAGATCAAATGGCGCAGTTAGCCCTGCAAGAAAAGATTGTAAATGAGAAAAAAGCGGAGCTATATCGCCAGCAGTACGAAATAACAAAAGAGCAAACAGCGACGATTTATGAACAAATTGACAAATTGCAAAAGAAATATGGAGAGTTGCAATATAAAGAACTAGTTCTTGTTTCGCGGTTAAATGCAGCACAAGCGATAAAAGAGAGCAACAGAGCAATTGATTCGTTCCATACAGAAAGTACAGCGAAAGGCTTTGCACGCATTGAATCGTATGTGCAAAAACTAGAAGCAGAAACAGCTGCTAGTAACTATTTTTATAATTTGAAGTCTCCTAATCAACAAGAAGTGTTAGATCAAAATTTGCAAGAAGAAGTACAGCTGGAGTTAGAGAAGTTAAAAGAGAATAAATAGTATGTGCAAAAAAGCCCTTTTTCATAGGGCTTTTTTTATATGTAAAATTTCATTTGTTTTATTAACATAATATCTTTACAATCATTTGATAAAATAAAGTTAACTGCATATTGTGAGGGTGGAGGGTTATCCCTTCTTTCTATTCGGAAGGAAAGGAGGTGATAATATGGAGTTTTTGTTTGATCTTGTAAAAGAGTTTGTGAAAGCGACTGTGCGCGAAGTTTCAGCGTGTTTTTTGCGGAAGCAGTTCCTGGATAAGGACAACAAAAAACCCACTCCGCGCCGTCACAAGCAAAAGGGTGGGTTCCGCAAAAAGAAATAACTTATAATAACCACCACCCTAGGCGGTAGCAGTTAGGGAAGAGATGTTAGCGCATCTCTTCTTTTATTATACGCAATTTCATTCGATGTCACACTTATATAGTATTCTACCGAAAATATATCATATTCTTATTTTATGGTCAATTTGATTACATGATTGAAAAGGTGTAATACTATTCCTTTTCAAACTGAAAAATATTCCGATTAATGAGTTGATGGAAGTGCCTATCCATTTCTGCTGCAGAAACTTTTCTTTCATTTTGAAACCACCACGCACTTAATGTTGTGATTACCCCGGAATAGAATTCGGTAATTAAATCGTTTGGTATCGTATGATTTTTGCACAGTCGATTTAATGCTTCCGTTTCCTGCTTTCTTGTGTCATGACTTAAATAATGTACACGGCTAATAAATTGTTCATCAGACATTTGCGCCTCAAACATTTTACAGATTTCTTCATGATGCAGGAATCGTTCCATCACTTGAAATGGTTTGCTTAATCGATCTAAAAGTGGTATTTCAGCAATCAGTTCGCTATATCGTTTAAATCCAAATGCTAATAAAGCATCTTTGTCTTCAAAATGTTTATAAAAGGTTGTTCGGTGTACCATCGCACGATCGCATATTTGGTTAATGGTGATGGCACTATATTTTTGTTTTGGTTGCGTCATTAATTCAAATAAGGAATTCCATAGTAATTTATGTGTACGTCTAATACGTAAATCAAGTTGTTTTTCATTATCGTTCATCTACACTTCTCCTTTTTTGTAGATTAAATATACAATGGCTGAAAATTGATTCTCCCTTTTTAATCTACATATGTATATTATATTACATGTGTTCAGGCTTCTATAAAGCTTTTGGAGAAAAAACAGGAGGAGAATCAATACATGAATATAACAACTAAGAGCCCCGCAAGTGGCAAAGTTGATACGTCTAAAATGAAACATACCCCCATTTTAATTGCATTACTTCTAGGGGCGATGGTTGCGTTATTAAACGAAACGTTACTTGGTAATGCGTTAACTGTATTAATGAAAGAATTTGACGTAACAGCTTCAACAATCCAATGGCTTTCTACAGCATACATGCTAGTTGTTGGTGTTTTAGTACCGATTACAGCGTTACTTCAGCAATGGCTCACAACGAGACAAATGTTTTTGATCGCTATGGTAACGTTTTTAGTCGGTACATTAATTGCGGGATTCGCACCAACATTTTCCGTTTTATTAGTCGGCCGTATCGTCCAAGCAGTAGCGACGGGGTTAATTTCACCGTTATTAATGAATACGATTTTAATTATTTGTCCGCCTGAAAAACGTGGTGCCACGATGGGGTTAATCGCACTTGTGATGATGTCAGCTCCAGCAATTGGTCCTACATTATCTGGAGTAATCGTTGATTCATTGAATTGGCGCTGGTTATTCTACTTTGTCGTTCCAATCGTAATTATTTCTATTGTAATTGGAATGAAGTACATTCAAAATGTTTCAGAGTTAACAAGACCGAAAGTAGATTATCCATCTATTCTTTTATCAACATTAGGTTTCGGCGGGCTTGTGTATAGCTTTAGTGCATCAGGTGACTTAGGATGGTCCGATCCGAAAGTGTATGGCACTTTAATTGTTGGGCTTATAGCACTATGTATTTTTATCGTGCGACAATTAAAAATCGATAATCCAATTTTAGAACTACGTACATTTAAATTTCCGATGTTTACATTATCAGTTGGATTAATCGTCATTGTGATGATGTCGTTATTTTCAACGATGACTTTATTACCGATGTTTCTGCAAACAGTTTTACTCGTTACAGCCTTTAAATCAGGACTAATAATGCTTCCAGGAAGTATTATTAGCGCCATAATGGGGCCAATCGCAGGTAAACTATTTGATAAATTTAGCCCGAAAGTTGTTATCGTTCCCGGCATTGTGTTAGTAGGGATTGCAATGTTCTTATTTAAAGACATTACTCCTGATACATCAATGGTGCAAATTATTATTATGCATAGTGTATTAATGGTTGGACTCATGTTTGTAATAACAGCACAAACATATGGGTTAAATCAATTAACACCAGATCTATATCCGCACGGAACAGCGCTGTTTAATACGTTACAGCAAGTAGCTGGCGCAATTGGTACGGCTATCTTTATTTCGAAAATGTCTTCAGGAACAACTAAGTATATGGAAAGCTCCGCAAATCCAATGGACCCAGTAGAGAAGTTAAACGGTTTAACATCCGGCTTCCAAGGTGCATTTACACTAGGGTTAATCTTTATCATTATTGCTTTTATCGTATCTTTGTTCTTAAAAGAAGAAAAAGAGGGAGTAAAGGCAACGCAGGTTTTACAGAATGAGAATTAAGGTTCATATAAAAAAGACATCTTTACGAGATGTCTTTTTACATTTCTTTCGTAATGTCATACTGCAACAATTGCCTTTGATCATAAAACTTCTCGAAAATAATGCCCATTACATAGAAGAACAATAGACCAAAGCAAATGTGAATAAGTGTAAAGGTAGCCCCAAATGAAGAAAATTCATACACCATAATTGGTAATTTCGCAGTTGTCCAAACGCCTAAGAAAAATACGATGTATCTAATGCTTGCGCCTTTTTTTAATAGTAGTGCTGCAATCGGAAAGGCAACATAGAGGGGACCAGCTGCAATTCCGCCTAATAATAGGGAGAATAATATTCCATATATGCCGGACTTTTCTCCCATATATTTCATTAGCGTTTCTTTCTTCACCCACTGATCAAGTAACCCTACAAATATTAGGACAGGGGGGAGTAGAAACAGCATATCTAAAATGCTATTCCCCGTTAATTGTAATGCGCTCCATCCTAAAGATTGGTTTATAAAAGTTAGTATGATAAGTCCAATCAGCAATATGAAAAAGAAGCGATATCTTTTTAGTTCCTTCATACCATCACCACCCAAATGATATATGAGAATAGGAGTGACATGAGTAATGCAGATGCATTACGAGCGTAAGCAAAGCTTCGTCCGAATATCTTTTGTTCCATCGGCAAGGTTGTAATTCCTACTGACATCAATGTAGACATGAGTGCCGCAACTTGAGGAAGACCTGCGCCGTGCTGTATTAACGTATTACCAAGAGGGAACACGACAAAGCTTGGAATGAGTGCAACGGAGCCGAGTAGTGCTGAATAAATAATACCTAAGAATCCGGACTGTTCTCCAATGATAGAAGAGATAAAGGACGGTGTTAAGATAGAAAGTGATAGTCCGACGAAAAGCATAATGGAGAGCATGGCAGGGAGGAGGTTTCGAAATATTTTCCATGATTTTAATAGGGCAGCTTTCGTTTTATTCCGATCCTTCATAAAAGAAATCCCCGTAAGAACAATGGCCAAAGTGTAAAGGATAGCGCCATTAATCATGATAAGATTCCTTTAAGTCTTTATATTTGCCCAGGAAAAATGATAAGTTTTTCATTTTTTCCTCAATATCCATTTGAAAATCTGCTAATTGTTCTTTTCCGGCAGGGGTAATTTTGTACATTTTTCTCGGTTTGTCTTGATGAGCTGTACTTACATAAGATTCAATAGCACCTTCGTTTTCTAATTTCTTCAGCGTGCGGTACAGGATGGCACTATCGATTGGATTGACCGGAAGTTCTTCCACGCATTTCTGAAGTAGCTGTCCGCCATAGTTATCACCTTCTGCTAAAAATAACAAAAGAAATGCACCTGTATGTCTTCCTGTATGTTTCATGAATATACCTCCTAGAGTGAATTGGAATATATACTGTTAATGACAGTATACTGTTGTTAACAGTATATGGTGCATGAAGTGCTATGTCAATTTTAAAATGTTGATTAGTGCAAAGAATAATCCCTGTTCTAATCTTTCTAAATAAAAAAATAAAAGCCTACTGTTTTCTTGTGACAGTGGCTTTCATAGTTGGTAAACTACTATATTACGCTTAGGGAATCTCGCACTTTGATAGTAACACATATAGGTTAGCCCTATATTGAGAAATAAAAAAAGACACTCTCAAGAGTGCCTCTTATTAGCAGCCTAATCCGCCGCCCCAACAGCTAGCTCCAACGATGATTAATAAAATAAAGAGCACAACAAGTAAGGCGAATCCACCGCCAAAACCACAGCCTCCGCCACAACTACCACCATAGCCTCCACCACAACTACCACCATAGCCCATATTAACTCCTCCTTCCATAAAGTCCATATATTAATGGATTTATTTCACTTTATGTTTTTACGGATAAACTTGAGCAGGTCCTTTTGAAAAAATAAAAGCACTCGGTATTTTAAGAGAGGTGACGAACTTATTTTTGTCACGAGTATTACGCTTATTACATATGGTATTTTATTCTGTGCATTTGGGGAAAGGAGATCGTTATGGCTAATTCTGAGATGATATTACGTTTACTTACGGATTTAAAGATTGAACAGCAAGCTTTAAGAGAACAGCTGGAGAAAATGCAAACAGCATTGACTATTCTTGAAGAAAAACCAACTACTCTTGAAGAAAAACCAGTTGCTCTTGAAGAAAAACCAGCTGCTCCAAAGAAAAGAGCTACTTCTGGACGCCCAACATCTTTTCGTGATTGGAGAGCATCAACTCAAAGGGATTAAGGAATCCTGTTATAGTAAGTTATACAAAATCACAAATGAAAAAGTACAGTTTACTGTAGTTAATACAGAGGCTGTACTTTTTGTTATGTTAGTATAAGTTGTGATAGGCGGTTTATATATTTTGTAGAAAAACAACTTTTATATTTTCTTTGACTATTCCACTTTTAACTCGATACCTTTATCCAACATATCGCCACTCACTTTTAAAGTTAATCCTTGCGTATTTTTCGGTACATCGAATACAATGTTCCCTTCCGAATTTTCATGAGGATTAAGAACACCAAATTTTAATGTAGCGGTATTGGCAGCTTTAAGTGTTAATTGAAATTCATTAGAAATGTGATATTCTCTTCCGATTCCGTCAATTAATTTAAAGTTGTTGCTATTTAGTGTAATGGGTTCCTCTTTATCATTATGCACTCTGACGTCTAATACTTTAAATACACCTTGTGCTTTAACTTCTCCATTACCTATAACATCTAATGAATCGACAGGGCCTATAGATATATATACATCAGAAAAATCTCCATGGGTGGGAAGTTCTTTTTGAGGATCCTTGTTGCTAAGTTCATCATTCTTTGTTTCTTTAGAAGTCTCCTGTTCGTTTTTCGTGTTACTGCTAGATGTATCATGTGAACTGCAAGCTGATAATCCAAATAAGAATGTGCTACATAATAATGATGTTAATAACTTTTTGTTCATAGTTTGTTCCTCCAAAATAGAAGTACTTTCATGGGCGCCATGATGATTTAGTAAATCTATATTTTTCTTTATGTGTATTAAATGTTACATCTTATTATATTGACTTTGGGATAAAAAGGAAACTTGATGCAAATAAAAAAGACACTTTGAAGTGTCTTTTTTATTTGAGTTATGCGCATTGCTTAACAAGACGTTAGTTCCTCAGTCTGACGATGAGTAACTATGTAGGTTGATTTCATTATAGCATTTTAACCAATAATGGGTCTATATGGAATTTGTTTGATGATTATGTTTTTTACGCAATAATTGAGCAGGTCCTTTTGAAAATAAAGAAAAGACACCCTAAGGTGCCTTCCTCCGACTTGAACCATCTTAATTTTAATAATATTGGACTCCCGTCCGAATATTATTTTACCATGTTAAGTTGTTTTTGGAAATATGCCATATCGATAATTACAATACACGTTTTAGTTTTTGAATTATTTATCTTTCTAAAAGTTGAAATTAATAAGAACCCCATAAATGATAAACCATTCCACTAACAAAAAACACTAATCCTAAAAACAAAACAATTAAAGCAAGTACTCCATTTTGATTATGTTCCATAAAACTAGCTCCTTTTAGATTTATTTTTATCCCGCTATTTGCGGGCAGTAAGACTCCCACCTCAAAATTTGGCTGGAGCAAAGAAGTTAGGTGGGAGCCCTGCTGCCCGTAAACGCCCGATTGGTGAGGGCTAATAATCAGTGGGGGATGAACAAAACCCCCACTGATTAAAGTTTCACTTTATATACAAAAAAGCCTTTAGTCGTAATTATGGCTAAAGGCTTTGAGCATTATACTTTTTAGTTTATAAAATCTTATAAGAAGAATAACCTGTATTTTATATAGAGAAAAATTTATGATTTTTTATGGATAGAATTCAAATTTGGAACTGAAAATGTACTAGCTTGATAATGAAGCCTGGCTATTAGAATTGAAAAATTTTAGTTTTACTATAATTAATAGAAATGAAAGTAGTGTGAATATAAATCCGCTCCAAATAAGCTGGTGAATACCTAGGTTTGAAATGAACCAGCCTCCAATAGTTGTTCCTAGAGTAATTCCGAGATTTGAGAACGAAACGAATAGACTATTACCAAATTCAGGTGCTTCTTTTGCTTCGCTTATTAACCATGTTTGACCAACAATTAATCCACCAGCATGTACGATTCCCCAAATGAATACTATAAAAATCATTGGAACAAGGTAGGAACCTAAATAATAAACTAATATGTAAACAACAGAATATAGAATAGGGAATGATATTACGGTGTTTATTATGCTTTTTTGCAGGAGACTACCAAATAAATGATTACCTAAAATCATAACTATACCAAATATGAATAGCATGATACTGATGAGAGATCCATTCATGGAAGTTACTTTTGCAAGGTACTCGGCGAAGTAGCTGTATACGGAAAACATGGCTGCAAAAAGGAATGTGACGGTTAAAATATTTAACCATAATCCTGGTTTGCCGAGTATACGAATTTGTTTGCCGAAAGACATTTTTTCTTTAACAGGCATAGAAGGAAGTAGGATTAGTATTCCAATGAATGCAAGAGTGTTAACAAGCGCTCCAAATAAGAAAGCAATTTCGAGTGAAAATTGGTCTGCAAGGTAAGAGGTTAGTGGTACACCTAAAGCAAAGCCAACAGTAATTCCCATAAAAACTTTTGTAACTGCTTGACCGCTCTTTTCTGGAGGGACAAGTTTAGCAGCTGTTACAAGAGCGATTGAAAAGAAGAGTGGATGAAGCGCTGCCGGTAAAATACGAAAAATAAGCATGATTTCAAATTGTGTTGTATAAGCGTAGATTATGTTTGAAATAACAAATATGAAAATTGCTGTTAATAAAATTATTTTGCGATTAATACTAGAGACGAGCAGAATTAAAAACGGACCAGAAATAGCAACAACTAGTGCAAATATACTCACTAAAAATCCAGCTTGTGTAGTTGAAATTCCGAATTTTCGAGTGATTTGTGGTAATACACCGACAATACCCATCTCGGTAGTAATAATTCCGAACACACCTATTGCGAGTGTCAGAATAAGTAAAGGATTTACTTTTTTCATTTATAAAACTCTCCATTCGTATCAGTATTTTGAAAGTGAATTCATTAGCAAAGAAGCATTATTACAAGCATGATTGGATGTCAATTAGGATTATGTAATTTGAAACACAATAACAGATATCTAAATAACTAGATGTGATATATTAAAAAAATTTCTCCTTTCTATGTTTCTTGCTTTTATAGGTAGTGCAATTTATAAAAAAGTAATTGGATACCTGTAAAAAAGCAGAATGTGTGAAAGCTAATAATCAATTGATATGCAGATTGATTATTAGCTTTCATTTTATAATTCGTTTTGGACGTATTCAGAAAACTCTCGTATTGTTTTTTCATTTCGACGATAGTATGTCCATTTTCCAATTCGGTCAGATTCTAGTAAGCCTGCTTTTTTCATAGTTAATAAATAACTAGAAATAACCGATTGGGCTAAGCCAGTTTTAAGCTGGATATCTCCTACACATACTCCAACTTGAAAGTTAAGGCCTTGTTCTAGATAAGGCTTTTCATCGAAATGGTTTTCTGGATTTTTCAACCATGATAAAATTTGACATCTTGTTTTATTTGACAATGCTTTATAAATTAATAAAGGTTCCATAAGGATATTATATCTACTTTTATAGATTTGTAAATGGGTTTTGGTGATTTTGAGGGGAGAAGGTATACGTGATCTCGGTGAATAGGAAGGAGGTGCTCTGGATCTGTACTCTTTGTAAAGGACATTCTAAAAAAGTTAGGCAACATAAAGAAGATGATTTCTGTATGCAAACAGGAGTCATCTTCTTTAAATTCCATTGATAGCAAGAATGATTATAGTACGTCATATATGGGGTAGCGTCACATCGCTATCAAGTTAAGAAATACATTCTTCCTCAAAATGAACTAAATTCCTACGGACAACTATGAAAGGATGAAATTTCCGTTTTGGGGATACTTCAAAATCTTAGGTTGATGGGTATGGGGTAGCGTCAGGAAAATGCGCATTTACAACGATAAGCATTTTGATACAAGTCTTATGAGATATTATGAAGTCTAATTTAAAGGTGATTTGATTATGTACCAATAGGCTTTACTCTATTGAGATTGTGAAGTTTCCTACTTAAACTAACGGGGCAGGTTAGTTTAATAAGGTAATATTTGGATTGGGATAGATATAAGTAGAAAAATTAATAACAAGGGGTGATTTTTTGGAGAAAAATATGGGGGATGTAGATTTTTTTAAACAAGTAGTAAAAAGACTTTGCAACTAATAAAATAATAAGGTTTACTTCAGGAAAATAAGGTATAGTATATTTGTTGAATAGATTCTCTTTAAAGACAAGAAAAGTAGGTGAACAAAGTGGGAAAATATCAATTGGATTATAAAGGTCAGGCAGCTGTGACAAAGTTTCATGAAAAACAGACGCCTGCCAAATTTGATAAAAAGCAGCAACTTGAAAAATTGCGCGCGGAGTATTTGAAAAAGAAGCAAAAACAAACAGATAAATAATATGTTACGTTTTTCCCTATTTTCTGTATATGGTGCAAACACAAGAAAATAGGTAAGTTATTCATCGTTCAAATATATACGGGCTATTTTTTCAAACCTCTTACTTATGCAACTAACGCATGCGTTAGTTCATTAAGAATAACTAAAGAAGTCGATTCCTTGAGATGGAAATCGGCTTTTTTAATAAGTGACATTTCCTTAGCGTCAGGAAAATGCGGATTTACAACGTTAAGGAGTTTACGATATTAAAAAACCCAATTTCTCGGTATTAAGAAATTGGACTTTTTTCGTTTTATCCTATCTATTTAAAACACCCTATTATGATGGGTGTTTTACTTATATAAGTTTTGAATCTAAGGAATTAAAGTTAGTTGAGCAACTTTGTGTAGCGGAAGGATTATTTGTATTTCACACTAAAGACCGAAAGTGATAAAGTGTTGTGTAAATAACTGATTTGGATGACTTGAATGTATAAACCCAAAAACTTTCCTTTATGGAGAGCTTTTTATTATAAAGAAAAGACACTCATATAAGAGTGTCTTTTCCAATAGTTTTTTAGCAGAAGCAAGAAGCTCCGACAATGATCAATAAAATAAACAATACAACTAATAAAGCAAAGCCGCCACCACAACTACTACAACTACCACCAAATCCCATAATAGTTCCTCCTTTAATAAGAGGGGAAAACAAGGGTACACTCATGTATTTTAACGGATTCAACTTACTTTATGCTTTTTACGCAATAATGGAGCAGGTCCTTTTGAAAATAAAGAAAAGACACCCTAAGGTGCCTTCCTCCGACTGGATAACCACATTTCATGTATTGGATTGTGGGAACTGGTGGATAAATTGCAAATTTGTTACCAACTACTCACTCCAACATCCGCCTTCAACCACTTCACCCAATCAGAATCCTCTACCTTAAGCAAACTCAATGAAACACCTTTCATATCTAAAGAAGTGAGAAGGGTACCAACTTTTACGAACTTCGCATGTAACCCTTCCAGCTCACATAAACGGCGAATGTCGTTTGCGAAAATGTATTGTTCCATTAATGGTGTCGCACCGAGTCCATTAATGAGGATGGCGAAGTTGTCGCCTTTTCTCCAGCGATAAATACTTTTTAGTTTGTTCATAAGTTCTATCGCTAATATTTCAGAAGAGGATAGTGCTTCTTTACGGTAACCTTTTTCGCCGTGGATGCCGACTCCGTAAAAGACTTCATCGTCGTTTAATGAAAATGAAGCTTTTCCCTGTACTGGATCATTTGCAGGTGAAAGGGCGACTCCTAATGTATGTAAGTTTTCGGTGACAGAACGGGCGAGTGTTGTTAGTGCTTCTAAAGAATAGCCTTCAAGAGCGGCCGCACCTAATATTTTTTGAACGAAAACAGTGCCAGCTACGCCGCGTCTTCTTTTATTAAAAGAAGCATCATCTTCAATTGAAACGTCGTCATTTACGATGATGTGGTCAATTTGTCTTCCTTCTTCTCTTGCGACTTGTTCTGCAGCTAGAAAGTTTTCTACGTCATCTTTAAAGTTTTTAATGATGAATAAAATACTTTTATCTTTTGGCATTAAGCGAGTTGCCGCCACAATTTGCTCCACTGTAGGCGGGGTGAAAATATTTCCGTTTACTGCTGCCGTAAGCATTCCTTTTCCTACATAACCAATATCGGCAGGTTCATGTCCGCTACCACCGCCGCTTATAATGACAACGTTTTGCTTCATTTTTTCGATATCTTTTACATAAATGATGTTATGTGTTTCGTCGTAATTTACTTTGTCGTTATGTTCAAAATAAAAGCCATGCAGCATATCTTGAACAATATTTTCTACATCATTCATAATCTTTTTCATTGCTTTGGCCACCTTATGATTTGTTTGCTGATTGTTCGAGTAAAAGTAGTAATTGATTATTTATCATATTTTTCATGAGAGAAGACATGATGGACGGATTTACTTCGCACTTGCTTTCAATCCAATCTTTTATCGTTCCAACGAAGCCGTGACTATAAAAGGAGGCAATCGTATTTTTTGTTTCAATAGAAAGAGTTAATCTACAGCTCATAGATAGTTCATCAATAATCTTCATATATAAGTTTTTCGTATGCTCAAATAAATAGTGATTAAATGAGTTTTGTTCAATGACTTTAAAAGCATTTCGGTAAAATTTTTGATTTTCATAAAAGTAATCAAATAATAAATCGAAAATATTTTCCCATGTTTCATAGTCGAGAAAGTCTATAATGTTTTCTTTCGTTTCTTCTCTATAAATCCAGCTTAATAGTTCAAATTTATCTTTAAAATGATAGTAAAAAGTTTGTCTACGCATTTGACAGTGTAACATAATATCGCTCACTGATATTTTATGAAACGATTCCGTTTCCATTAAATATTTCAATGAATTAGCGATTATCTTTTTAGAAATTATAGAAGAGGTCATCTTAATCATCCCTAGAATGTAGTAATATGAAAATCCTATCTATAAATGAGAGCGGTGTCTTTAGACAAATTGCCCAATTTGTCCGTTTACTATAAAACGCTTTCATTTTAACATGAGTAGTAAGAAGAAGATTTCAAATATATCACAATATATTAAAGGAATTGAGGGAGAATCACAATGAAAAAGATTATAAATAAACCTGAAACATTAGTAATGGAGATGTGCAACGGAATGGTTATGGCTCATCCAGAACTTGAGTTTTTGAAAAAATATAAAGTGATTAAGAAGAAAGAAATGAATGAAAATAAAGTAACGTTAATTAGCGGCGGCGGTAGTGGTCATGAGCCAGCACATGCCGGACTAGTCGGAAAAGGAATGTTAGATGCGGCAGTGTGCGGAGATGTGTTTGCTTCTCCCACACAAATTCAGGTATATCAGGCGATTAAAGAGACAGCTAGTAAAAAGGGTACGTTATTAATTATTAAAAATTACAGCGGCGATATTATGAATTTCAAAAACGGTGCACATTTAGCGACGGAAGATGGAATTGAAGTAGACTATGTAAAAGTGGATGATGATATTGCGGTAGAAGATAGTCTGTACACAGTAGGGCGCCGCGGCGTTGCGGGAGTTATTTTAGTTCATAAAATTGCCGGCGCAGCAGCGGAAGCAGGTATGGATTTAGGAGCGGTGAAAGCTATCGCTGAAAAAGCAGCGGCTAACGTGCGCACAATTGGTTTAGCGTTAACTTCTTGTACAGTACCAGCGAGTGGTTCACCTACTTTTACACTTGCGGAAGATGAAATGGAATACGGCGTTGGTATTCACGGTGAACCAGGAATTAAGCGTGAAAAAACGATGTCAGCTGATGAATTAGCTAACCGTATGACAAATGATTTAATAAAAGATTTAGGAGTAAAAGATGGCGAAGAAATTGCGGTTCTAGTAAACGGTTTTGGCGGAACACCACTGCAAGAACTTTACCTATTTAACAACGCAGTTACGAGAGAATTAGCTGCTAGAAACATTAAAATTAATCGAGTATTCGTCGGTAATTATATGACGAGTATCGATATGGCTGGGATGTCTTTAACAGTGATGAAGTTAGATGACGAGCTAAAAACGTTATTATCGAAAGAGTGTAATACACCTGCGTTTAAAGTAGATGGACCAGTTGAAAGTGTTGAGTACGTGAATGTGCTTGAAGAGGTAGAGGAGAAGGAAGTTTCATTTGAACTAGAAACAGCGGAAGAGCACGCTGTTATGAAAGATAATGTCATTACATTAAATAACATGATCTATCTCGTTGATAAAATGAGCGACATTATTATTAAAAACGAAGTACCGTTCTGTGAGTTAGATACACATGCAGGTGACGGCGACTTCGGAATGAGTGTAGCAAAAGGATTTAAGCAATTAAAACGTGAGTGGCAATCTATTGTAGGACAAGAGAATGTAACAATCGGATCATTTCTTGACGGTTGTTCAATGATTATTATGGAACATTGCGGTGGCGCTTCTGGTCCAATTTGGGGTGGTGCATTCCGCGCAGCTAGTAAAGAAGCAGGAGAAAAACGTGAGCTAACAGTAAAAGAGTTCGCTGAAATGTTGCAAGCGGCACTTCAAGGTATACAATCTATCGGTGAAAGATCATTCGGTAGAGGAGCGGTAGTTGGTGATAAAACGCTTGTTGACGCACTTGCTCCATGTGTAGACTCTTGGCTAGGCAGCGCTTCAAACGGAGTAGACGTGAAAACTGCCTTTGAAAAAGGAGCAGAAGCAGCGGTTAAAGGCGCAGAGTATACGAAAGAAATCGTAGCTCGCATGGGTCGCGCTGGTACAGTTGGCGAAAGAAGTTTAGGATATCCGGATGCAGGTGCGCATGCGCTTGGGGTTATCTTTACGGAGATTACGGGTAGTTTGAAATAGAAATTAGAAGAACCCCTCTACCTTAAGGTGGAGGGGTTTTTAAATTTAGTGAAATGGTATATTAATGTGGCTTAGAAGCAAATAATTCCGGTGCAGAGTTCAAGGTTAAATGGGCTGAAGTTAATAAGTAGTCTGCTATATGTTGTCTATTAATTATGAAAAGGGCACTCCATTGAGGGAGTGCCCTTTTCATAATTAATGATGTTAACGGATAAAAAACTCTTTGTATTACCAGGAGTCACCGTGGCTGGATTGCATGTACATAATTGTACTAGATTTAGTCGAATCAACTTGTTTCTTAGAATCTGATTGTGAAGAGAATGCTAATCCTACAGATAAAGCAGCTGAAAGTGTTAAACCTAAAATCGTCCCGAAAATTTTCTTCATTATTTTAACGCTCCTTTTTCGAAATTTTTTTCTTTGGCTTGATGACTAAGATAAAAGTATTTACTAGCTTTTAAGTCATTACTTTCTTGATAAAACTTAACTGCTAATTTTTCAGTGTATTCTTGTGTGTAATTATAGAGTTGTTGTGTGTCGAAAAATGAGATGGCTTCCAAAGATAATTCTTCGAGAATAACAGCTGAAACACCTTTATTCATACAATCTAAAAGTTTGAAATGATATAGGTATTCTTTGTTGTCTAGCTTCTCACAAATTGCTAATCCTCGTTCGATTAACTCGGCCGACTGTTCAAGTTCAGTAATCTTTAAATGTTCTCTAGCTTTAAGGAAAATGGCCCTAAAATGCTCTGGAGTTTTAGTTGTTACTTCTGATAAGTGTCGAATTGCTAAAGTGGATAAGTTTTGGCTACTATATAAAAAACCTAAATTATTGCGGACTCTTAATATTAGGGAATCTTCATTATTTTTACGTAAAATATCTATTGCAGAATTAAATTTTTCTTCTGCTACAGGGAATTGTCTTATATCAATACATGCTAAACCGTATAAGTTCTCACAAGCGGCGACATTATTTTCATAACCATTATGTTTAGAGAAAATCTCTTTAGCTTGAGTCACATGTTGAATTGCTAATAGAGGTTGATAGGTATGAAGATAGAAGTTAGCAAAACGATAGTTAAACTCGGCTATTTCAAGATCGTCATGGATATGTTGTAATAGTGTTTCGGCTTTTTCGTAGTATTCCCAGGCTTCATTGTTGTTTGAAAGTAGTGTGGCGTGAATCCCTTTGAAAAATTTGTAATAATAAGACAACAATTCATTTTTGGGTATATCCAGTGAATCGATTGCCTGGAAGCTTGTTGGTGTGATGCTTAAATGATCAAGCAAAACTTTAAAGCGAAAAGTAAGAAGTGAGTAATGGAATAGTAAATTTGGATCTTCATTAATACTTTTTATGTGTGTATCAATCTCTGTTTTTAAATGTTTTGCTTCTTTTAGGTGCTGGGCACGTATCTCTTGATACCAATTATTTAAAAGTTGTGTGATCATATCTTTTGTTTTTAGATGACTTACCATAATTCTCCCCGCTTTCTACTATATTTATTTGTATATTGGTATGTATATACTAGCAAGAAATTAAGTGTGATAGAGTGATAGATTGAAAGAAAAAAACTTTTTCAATAATTTTCTGATAATTTAAAGGGTAATTAGAATATAAATAGAAAAGGAATTCAATAGGATTCCTTAGGTGGTGATCATTTATTTATTGCCAAAAAATAAGTGAATCGAGCAAGTATGACTATTGCACTTAAAATAAATAACAGCCTTTTTGTAAAGTGAATCTACATAAACTGATTCAAAATCTTATAAGAATCCATATGGAAAGTATTCATTCAAATAACAAATAGCCCAAGTTCCAATGAGGAACTTGGGTTATTTGTATGTTTTATTTCCTTAGTATTGTAAATAAGCATTTTACTCCATTGCCATCAAGATAAAAGAACGAGTAATCCCACTGTATGGTTATGTACAAAACTTGAAAAAAGCATAAACCAGCAGAACCTTTGTATTTTTCTATCTTACGCATTTCACCCTGCACAAAAAAATATTTCTCAACATTTTATTTGTTGAAAAAGATTGAATATTCTCTATAAAGAGAATATTATGTTGCTATCGGCAAAAAAAACGATAATTTGCAGACACTGGGGAGGAAATGCATTGAAAAAGAATAAGAAGTTAAAACCATTATCAGTTTTAGCAACAGCGGCAGTACTAAGTAGTAGTTTTGCTTTTGGAAGTCATGCAGCTTATGCTGATGCGCCATCATCTCTACCAATAGATGAGCATTTAATACCGGATGAGCGTTTAGCGGAAGCGCTAAAACAACGAGGCGTAATTGATCAATCTGCATCACAAGCTGAGACGTCAAAGGCTGTCGAAAAATATGTTGAGAAAAAGAAAGGGGAAAACCCTGGGAAAGAAATCTTGACAGGAGATAGTCTTACGCAAGAAGCTTCTGATTTTATGAAAAAAGTAAAAGATGCAAAAATGAAGGAAAATGAACAGGCGCAGCAGCCCGCAGTAGGACCAGTAGCTGGACAAGGTGCAGGATTGAATTCTAGTAAATTAAATGGAAAAGTACCTACTGCACCAGCGAAGCAAGAAGAGTACAACGGAGCTGTTCGAAAAGATAAAGTGCTTGTTTTACTCGTAGAATTTAGTGATTTTAAGCATAACAATATTGATCAAGAGCCAGGATATATGTATTCTAAGGACTTTAATCGTGAACATTATCAAAAAATGTTATTTGGTGATGAACCATTTACGTTATTTGATGGATCGAAGATTAATACATTTAAACAATATTATGAAGAACAATCTGGCGGGAGCTACACAGTTGATGGAACTGTAACGGAATGGCTTACTGTTCCAGGGAAAGCTTCAGATTATGGTGCGGATGCGGGCACTGGTCATGATAACAAAGGTCCTTTAGGGCCACGTGATCTTGTGAAAGAAGCATTAAAAGCAGCGGTAGCAAAAGGAATTAACTTAGCTGACTATGATCAATTTGATCAATACGATCAAAATGGTGATGGAAATAAAAACGAGCCAGATGGCATTATTGATCATTTAATGGTTGTACATGCGGGCGTAGGTCAAGAAGCTGGCGGCGGTAAATTGAAAGATGATGCAATTTGGTCTCATCGTTCAAAACTTGGATCAAAACCATATGCGATTGATGGCACAAAATCTTCTGTTTCAAATTGGGGCGGAAAGATGGCTGCATACGATTATACAATCGAGCCTGAGGACGGAGCAGTTGGTGTGTTTGCGCATGAGTATGGTCATGATTTAGGATTACCAGATGAGTACGATACGAAGTACTCAGGACAAGGTGAACCTGTTGAGTCATGGTCTATTATGAGCGGCGGCAGCTGGGCTGGAAAAATTGCAGGAACAGAGCCAACAAGTTTCTCACCACAAAATAAAGAATTTTTCCAAAAGAATATGAATGGCAACTGGGCGAATATCGTTGAGGTAGATTATGATAAACTTCGCACAGGAGTCGGTGTTGCAACATATTTAGATCAAAGTGTTACAAAATCAAAACGACCAGGAATCGTTCGTGTTAACTTGCCGGACAAAGATATAAAAAATATCGAAGCGGCATTTGGTAAGAAGTTTTATTACAGTACAAAAGGAAATGACATTCATACAACACTTGAAACACCAGTATTTGACTTAACAAATGCAAAGGATGCTAAGTTCGATTATAAGACATTCTACGAACTTGAAGCGAAGTATGATTTCCTTGACGTAAATGCGATTACAGAAGATGGAACGAAGACACGTATTGATAGAATTGGCGAAAAAGATGTAAAAGGCGGTATGGATACAACTGATGGTAAGTGGGTTGATAAATCATACGATTTAAGCAAATTCAAAGGGAAAAAAGTAAAACTGCAATTTGAATATTTAACAGATATTGCAGTAGCTTATAAAGGATTTGCGTTAGATAATGCTGCATTAACTGTAGATGGAAAAGTTGTTTTCTCAGATGATGCAGAAGGTCAACCAGCAATGACGTTAAAAGGATTTACTGTATCTAACGGATTGGAACAGAAAAAAAATAACTACTATGTAGAGTGGAGAAATTACGCTGGTTCTGACACAGCGTTACAACATGCGCGTGGTCCAGTATTTAATACAGGAATGGTTGTATGGTATGCGGATCAAAGCTTTACAGATAACTGGGTAGGTGTTCATCCAGGTGAAGGATTCTTAGGAGTAGTAGATTCTCATCCAGAGGCAATCGTAGGTACATTAAACGGACAACCGACTGTGAAGAGCAGTACGCGTTATCAAATTGCCGATGCGGCATTCTCATTTGATCAAGCGCCAGCATGGAGAGTAGATTCGCCAACTCGCGGTATCTTTGACTATAAAGGATTACCAGGAGTTGCAAAATTTGATGATTCTAAGCAGTACATCAACAGCGCGATTCCAGATGCAGGACGTAAGTTGCCGAAACTAGGATTGAAGTTTGAAGTAGTAGGTCAAGCTGAAGACAAGTCTGCAGGTGCAGTTTGGATTCATCGATAGAATAAGGTGAAACTATGAGGGAGCTGCCCCATAAGTTGGTGAAACCGACTTATGGGCAGCTCTATTTTTATTGTGGAAACGAGGCAGTTTAGTTTAGGAACCAGTTTGTTGGAAAGGAAGATATAAAATTCATTTTCAATAAAAACGAAAAAGTTATGTTACAAAAAGGAATGGGCCTATTAATTATATGAAGAAAGGCATGTATTGTGTTATTAGACAAAAATACTTGATACACGAATGTTACCGTCACTCGCTTTCCTCATTATTATAAGCTAATAGTGGTTCGTACATCATTATAGCGTGATTCTCCGTTACATATTGGTCTTCTATAAACTGTTTCTGTTGATTATATACTCTACGTTGAATAACATTATGTCGTATATAACCACCCCAGTATGCAGATTGGATTGAGTGTTCTTTTTCATATACTTCATATTGATAAAGCTGCGGATGGGTAACTCTCCATTCACCGACTAAATGCTTATCTGTAATATAAAGGTGAAGTTGATACGATTGGTCCGTTTCATTTTTGATTTGTAAATCCAAATAGTTATAAGAACAAGTTGCGCCGCTTCCAAATGGTTGGGTCCGCTTGGAATCAGGAAAGACATCAAAACTATGACGATATCGCTCTGTTACTGTCAATGGTGTATGTAAGGTCATCCAATATATTAAATTTGAAAGCTGACAAAGCCCTCCTCCAATGCCTGCTTGAAAAGATCCATAGTGTAGTATCATGCCCTCTACATACCCTTTTCTCCTCGTAGGCTTACCTATTAAACGCCAGTAAGAGAATGTTTCTCCCGGTCTAATGACGATACCATTTAGTTGTTTAATAGCAATCTTCAAATTAACAACTTTATTTTGTTGATACCACATATCTACATCTTTGAGCTTACGAAGTAGTATCGTTCGGTGCTGAATCGCTGTATAGGGTAACTTTTCTTGTTGAAACGTTTTTGCATATGTTTTTCCGTCTGCTAACCACTGAATGTACCTCTTTGTAGAGTAATACCATGTCCCTAGTAGAATGCGATACTTAGACCGCTGTTTAGGACGTAAGTTCACTAAATTCATTTTATTTCCTCTCTCCATCAATAAGTTGTACTTTTTTTAGCTGCATAATAATTAACATAATTAGATAAAAGACGCAAAAGAACAGGATAATTAATCTAATGGGGACTTTATTTTTTCCATTTTTAAATTGCTTATAGTGATGTGAAAATCCGCTTCAATACGATAAATTCAAATAACACATTATAAATATAAAGGACAATCTTAAATAAAAAATAATGAAAATTAAAGAAATTCTAAAGTATTAATATGTTTTTACTAAATATTGATTGATAATAAGTTGTTTTTTGAGACTTTACTAGGTTCTGTTGCAATGCTTCTTAGCAAATAAAAAGTTAAGTTAATTACAATGAAAGATTATGCAACTCTTAGTAATTACTGTAATTCATTGTACGTCGAAAAACCGCAGTCTAGTCCCTGACTGCGGTTTCGTTTATATAGAGATAGAATCAAAATTCTATACTTTCGGAATTTTTCACACAAGCAAACCATTGACCTATTATCTCGTTATGATGCTCAATAATTTGAGACGCCGATAATAATGTAGAGTTATATGTACTATGTCCATTCTTTACAAGAGTAACGTCATATCCTAAGCTGTATGCACGCCGGCATGTTGCATCTATGCAAATTTCAGATTGAATTCCTGCTATAACAACTCGTTTTATATTTCTCATTTCCAGCTCTTGTTGAAGACTCGTTTTATGAAAAGAATCCGGATGATTCTTTTCAAGAACGACATCTCCTGTTGCTGGAGTAATTGATTTATGAATTTCCCATCCAGGTGTCCCTTGTCTAAGCGAAGAACCAGACTTCCCATTAAACTTCATATAAAAAATAGGGGCTGAAGCAGAACGGGCTTTAGAAATCAATAATTGAATGACTCTTAATAATTCCGTTCTATTATATAGGACTTTTCTCTCCTCAAATGAACCTACCTGTACATCAATAATAAGGAATGCTGTACAGCTTTTCATCATAAATACCCTCCTAATACTTGGTTCAAAAATACAAAAGTGAAATATATGCAAACTACAATGCTATGCATATTTAATGTATCCAAAAGTTCCAAAGAATATTGCATGGAGGTATGAAGTGGATTCCAATAATTGTATCTATTCTTTTTCTAGAATCTGTTATTAAACCTGAAATCAAATATATAATTATTGGTGCAGCTATAATTGCTATTCTAGCCAATGTTGTTGCCGGAACGAAGCGTCTCTTTAAATAAATCGACTTCAAACTAATATCCAAGACACTCAAAAGTATAAATAATTTAAGTGTCTTGGATATATTTTATCCTTTAAATATTTCTGGTTTTTCCACTCTGAATGATTTCACCTCACCGCACTCTAAACAGAATGTTGTTAATAGTTTAGAACGGTCTCCTGCTTTAAAGAGCGAACTAGACGTATCTTCACAAACATATGCATGATAAGCAAATCCAACTTTCCCCTCTTTAAATTTAGTAGAACCGCAATTATCACATCTCTTATTTTTCATAGTACTAACACCTCTTTAGGTTGATATTTATTTTGGTGTGTTTTTCTATTGTAAAATACATTTCTCCATCTCCTTTACAAATAGAAGTAAATTAACTTGGTTATAAATAGTGTTTTCGACATGATACACCATGTCCCTTTGTAAAACTTTGTGAAATATGCTGAGGAGGGCTGTCTGTATGTTATATTTCCTTTTTATTTATATATTCGCAAATAAAATAGCATAATATCAGTATGAATCCCTATAGTAATATGAATTTTTGCATATTTTGAAATTCAGTATATCCTCCGAAAAGTTTTAATTGTATAATGTGTTTTGTCATATTCTTTTAGATTTTTCGACAAAAAACAACAAAAAATAGAAGACGTATTGGGAGAAGGCATTATGTACACAAAACTATTAAAATCAATTACATCATTATCACTAATAGGTGGTGCTTTATTATATACAAATGGCAGTGATGTGAAAGCTGCTGAAGCAGGCGTTTTTTCTGATGTACCTACATCGCATTGGTCGTATCCGGCGATTAAAGATTTAGCGGGCAAAAATATTATTTCAGGTTATGGAAATGGGATATTTGGTTTTGGAGATGTTGCGACGAGGGAGCAAGTTGCAGCTTTAATTTATCGAGTGCTAGTGCCGAATAAGCAAGGCGGTTCGTTTAGTAATGATGGAACTCGTTACGTATTAAAAGATGGCTCTACGTTTAAAAATCCTTACGGTGATATTAATCGAGATTCTACAATGTTTCCAGAAGAGGTATTAACTTTAACGAATTTAGGGGTTTTTAAAGGTGATGAAAATGGCCGATTTAGACCTAAAGCTTCTGTGAGTCGTGCGGAAATGGCACAAATTCTTACAAATGCTTTTCATCTTTCTGCTAAACAAAAACATATATTTAATGATGTTCCAAGTCCATTTTGGGCAGAAAATGCGATTAGTGCGGTGCAATCAAACGGAATCGCAGATGGTACAGGCAACGGGGAATTTGAACCATATGGCACAGTAACACGTGAACAGTATGCACAGTTTTTATATAAAACTTTGAAATATAAAAATACTGATGTAAAGGATACAGGAGATGCGGCATTATTAACAGCGTTTAAAGATGAAGTGCAAAAGCATATTAATACGTACGAAACGAATATTACACTTCCATATTACACGAGAAATAGTAATAAAGAAGAAGTTATGAATACACTTTTTAACGCATATAAAGAAGTCGCAAATAAAAATGAGTATACAAATTATAATAGATCGAATGTTTCATACTCACTATCTGGATCGCCCGGGAATTATACGTTTACGCTACATATTACATATCGCGAAACGAAAGAACAAACCGAGTATGTGATGAAAGAAGCGAAAGCGATCGTTTCTTCTATTATTCAAGTCGGTATGGATGATCATGAAAAAGTGAAGGCGGTTCATGATTACGTAGTAAAACATGTTTCTTACGATACGTCTTATAAAGCGTATACAGCATATGAGGCACTCGCGAATCGTTCTGCCGTTTGCCAAGGTTACACCCTATTAACCTATCAATTATTAAAAGAAGCTGGAATTGAGAATCATTTTGTAGTAGGAACTGGAGACGGTCAGCCTCATGCTTGGAATTTAGTTAAAATCAATAACAAATGGTACCATCTTGATACAACATTCGATGATCCAGTGCCAGATGAACAAGGCCGCGTAACATATTCTTATTTCAACTTATCAGATGAACAAATTGCAAGAAATCACGAGTGGAACCGCGGAGACTATCCGCAGGCTACAACAAATTATTATGATACACTGACGAGTAAAATTGCAGGGGGTAGCTCGAAATCAGCTGCATACGGACAAATATTAAAAGATACAAAGTTAAATTATTTAAGAAATGAATACATCGCAAATAGCTATAACGAATTAAAAAATAAAATGCAGCAGCGCTATAGTGCAAAGCCTGAAAAGATTGAAATTCTGTATAAGCAATCAATGGACGGCGCACTGCAAGATGTGAAGAAGGCAATTGGAGAAATTCGTTTCCCGCAAGGAGCGAACCGTGTTTCTTATAAAGCGGAGCCGTATAATGCAAAAGAAGGGTATTCTTTGGTGACGATTACGTTTATGTATTGAGAATGAGAAAAAGCATCTGTTTTAGATGCTTTTTTTATTGTATTAATTCGATAGAATATGATAGCTTTTATAATTTTATATTTTGGATGATTAATAATGAATAAAAAGAAGATTTTTACTGCATTAATAGGCATTGTAACTTTACTTGTAATGATTAATGTAGTTGTTACCAAATAGGTGTCTCGCCACATGCCCATCAAGCTAGCTGAGTAAATTACTAGGTACGAAATGCTTCTTGTTTCAAAACTAGCAAGTGATAGGAAAGTAAGCATGCCAAAGAAGCCTAATTAAACCGTGTTTTTTTTCGCTAGGCAGCTTGTCTATGCGTTACCGTCGTTTTATCCCGCTATTTGCCGAGCAGCCCGATTGATGAGGGGTGATTAAAGTTTCACTTTATTTAATTCAAAACGCGTGTATCTTTGTACCTGAAATTAGAATTAAAACCTTTAATATAATTTACACATCAAAAGAAAAGGTTATTTTCTTCATCATAAAACAACCTCATGTTTTCCTTTCTAACAAGCTCAGAAACTAAACAAAATACAATTATTCAAATGTTACAAAACCCCATAATAGGGACAGAAAGAGTGTCAAACGAAAAACTAAGAAAAACCCGAAAAAAATTGCCCTTTTTCCAAAAAAACAACGTAATCGTCCTTTCACAGAAGCAAGCTAAAGATTTATTTGGTTCTGATGCTAGCATCGGGATAGGGAAAGGAATTAAAATTAAAGGTGAACTTTTTGAGGTAATAGGTATTAAAGATGATAGCAATGATGATTTAACGGGTAATTCTAGTTATATTCCGAAATTTTCTAAGGAACTCATTGATAAAAAAGAAACTATCTCTTCAATAGATATTACAGTAGAAAAAGGATATGACAAAAAAGTTGTTTTCAAAGATATAAAAAGGGAATTAGAACATATTCATTCAGATCTTAAAGGGGGATATAAACAAGAGAATCAAAATGAAGCAATTAAATCTTTACAGAAAATCATTAATGGAATCACTGGGTTTATTACAATTGTAACAGGTATTTCTTTATTTGTTGGCGGCATTGGTGTAATGAATATTATGTATGTTTCTGTTAGTGAGCGCCGTAAAGAAATTGGTATTCGCCGTGCTATAGGGGCGAAAAAGAGGGTGATATTATTGCAATTTTTAGTTGAAGCGATTTTTATCACTACCCTAGGTGGGGGCTTTGGAATTGCACTAGGATATAGTCTTTCACGTTTTATAGGTATATTTTTACCTGTTCAACCCATTTTAACAGCTAATGTTTTTATTGGATCGACTCTTACATCGATGATTATAGGTATAACGTTTGGTATTATACCAGCAATTAAAGCATCTAAGTTAAGCCCTATAGAAGCGATCCGTCGTTAAATTTACTAATACATATAAATTACTAGTTTTATATTTTAGCCTTAATAAAATAATGATTAATGAAGCTAAAAATGCCTATTCTCTCGAATGATTTTTGAAGAAAGAATAGCATTTTTTATTCGAAAAAAGTTATAGTAGATTAAATCTAGTATAACGAATGAAGTATCGACTTTTATGCTTTTTATTTAGACTCTGGTAAATGTTAATCATTGTATAAAGATTAAGGGCCCATCTATAAAGGTTCCTCACTTCGTGAAGATTAAAAATAATACTGTTTATCCTATCATAAAATCAAGGTAAGATTTTTGGTCGGAAAATCGGTCATTTGAAATCAAATTCTCTGAAATTACATAAGTACCATATAAATTACCCTTTTTGATTTCAAAAAAACATACTTTTTTCAGAATAAGACTTCTTTTCTTCTTTATATTATCTCTCGGGATTTCTAACCACTCGGTGTAATTTTGATTTACGTCTTGCTGAATCACTTTCTTTGCCCATACTGTCTTATCGCTTTTAATTATGATAGCAATATCATTTTTATGTAAATTCCCAGGATTTATATGAGCCATAATTGGATCTGCGTACTTAGCAATAAATCCACCAATACACTCTACATTTTGTTGCTTAATGATGTCATTAATCATACATATCCCCCATAACTAATTTTCATTTTGCGTGTTCTCCATTGCTTGTATTTTATCATAGAGCATCAATTGTTTTTACGGTTCTATTGCAAAAAATCTCTTGAATTTGACATGCTAATCGTATCACGATATGTGAAATCATATACAACTGATATAATTCCCCCTTGATTCTAAAATCCCTTTATTATTACATAGAATTTAAGGCGAGAAGAGAGTTTGCTTTGGTATTGTGTAATAAAGATATAGCCTACCTAAGAAAATGGTTGGGCCTTTTTAACGTACAAAGAAAAGACACTCACATGAGTGTCTTTTCCGATAGTTTTTTAGCAGAAGCAGCTAGCTCCAACTATGATTAATAAAATAAATAATACAACTAATAAAGCAAATCCTCCAGCGAAGCCACCGCCGCCACAACTACCACAACTACCACAACTACCACCAAAGCCCATAATAGTTCCTCCTTTAGATAAGAGGATAAAACAAGGGGTCACTCATGTATTTTAACGGGTTCACTT
>NZ_JBHWYR010000040.1:0-48394 GCF_042728695.1 Bacillus sp. NPDC060175 | reverse complement strand
GATCAAACTCTCCAATAAAGTTAGTTTGTCTAGCATCTAAAAATAAAAATTGACGTTCACGTTGTTTGTTTCGTTCAGTTTTCAAAGAACTTGTCTGCCGCTCAGAAGCGACTTTATTAATATAACATTTCGTTATATTTTCGTCAACAACTTTTTTCAATAAGTTGTTTTTCGTTTGTTTCTTATGTTGTCTTTCGTGACAACGAATATAAATATACCAGTTTGATTATTAAAATGCAATAGTTTTTCTAATAAAATTTTTAACTTAGTAAAAAAGCATAAAAACAGCACCTTTCTTCTATATAAGTATAGTTTTTTAATCTAGCATCCATTTAACGAGCAATAATCTCGCTTTCCTTTTAATAGAAGGTTTCTCCCCCCTCAAATAAATAAAGAAATAAAAAAGCTTTGGAGAAATCTCCAAAGCTTAGTCTTGTTTATGGCGCATAGCTGGGAATAATAGTACATCACGAATAGATGGTGCGTTTGTTAATAACATAACAAGACGATCAATACCGATTCCTAATCCACCCGTAGGAGGCATACCGTACTCAAGAGCTTCGATATAGTCATCATCCATCATATGAGCTTCATCATTACCTTGCTCGCGCTCTTTTAATTGAGCTTCAAAACGTTCCTTTTGATCGATTGGATCATTTAACTCAGTGAATGCATTCGCATGTTCACGAGCAACAATGAATAATTCGAAACGATCTGTGAATCGTGGATCTTCATCATTCTTTTTCGCAAGTGGTGAAATCTCTACCGGATGACCGTAAATAAATGTTGGTTGGATTAATTTATCTTCTACTTTTTGTTCGAAGAATTCATTAATAATATGACCAACTTCCATTGTATTCTTAATTTCTACATTATGTTCTTTTGCAAGTTCACGCGCTTCTTCTACACTCATTGGATTCCAGAAATCCGCTCCAGAGTGTTGCTTAATTGCATCTACCATATGAAGACGTGTCCATTCTGGTTCTAGATTAATTTCATAATCACCATATTGGATTGTTGTTGTACCCAATACTTTTTTCGCGATATGAGCAACCATATTTTCTGTTAGTTTCATAATATCATTATAATCAGCGTACGCCTCATATAATTCAATCATCGTAAACTCGGGGTTATGACGAGTTGATACACCCTCATTACGGAATACACGGCCGATCTCATAAACCTTTTCTAATCCGCCCACAATAAGACGTTTTAAATGAAGTTCAATTGCGATACGCATATATAATTCCATATCTAACGCATTATGGTGTGTAGTGAAAGGACGAGCAGACGCTCCACCTGCAATCGCGTGCATCATAGGCGTTTCTACTTCAAGATAACCGTTTTCATCTAAATATCTTCTCATTTCACGAATGATTTTACTACGAGTAACGAATGTTTCACGGCTTTCCATACTTGTAATTAAGTCCAAGTAACGTTGACGATAGCGTTGTTCAACATCTTTTAATCCATGGTATTTATCCGGTAATGGACGAAGAGATTTCGTTAAAAGTGTAAATCCTGTTACTTTTACTGAAAGTTCTCCAACGTTTGTTTTGAACACTTTACCTTCAATACCTACTAAGTCACCTAAATCTGCTGTCGTAAATAACTCGTACTCTTCGTCTCCAACAGTATCTTTACGAACATAAATTTGAACTTGCCCCTGTAAATCTTGAATGTGCGCAAATCCCGCTTTTCCTTTACCGCGTTTTGTCATAATACGACCAGCGATAGAAACAGTGATTGCTTTCTCTTCTAATTCTTCTTTAGAGAATTCTCCATATAGACTTACTAAGTCAGTTGTTGAATTTGTGCGTTCAAATCGTTTACCGAACGGATCGATCCCTTGTTCACGTAAGTTATGTAACTTTTCACGACGAACAAGCAATTGGTCGTTTAATTCTTCGTGGTTCATGTTATCCATGATATTGATATCACTCCAGCTCTATTAAATTTTACAATATATACAGTATAGCATTTTCTACTCAACTAGAAAAACTGCCAGCAACTAACTGGCAGTTCTTCTTTCTTTCACGTAATTATAGGAAGTGTATAGAAGAATGTCAATCTCCTATGCCACCTTATTAACCAACGTAAATTGTTTGTTGTTTCGCTTCTACTTCTTCTACAAATGCACCTAATAAATTCGCAAGGTCTTCACGTGTGTTACAAATATTGATACCATTGCGCACACTTGCATTACCACGAACACCTTTTAAATACCAAGCTGCATGCTTTCTCATCTCTCTTACAGCGACATTCTCGTTCTTTAAATCGATAAGACGATCTAGATGCAGCATACATACATCAATTTTCTCACGCACTGTTGGTTCCGGCATTAATTCGCCTGTCTCTAAATACTTTACCGTACGATAAATCATCCACGGGTCTCCAAGAGCAGCGCGGCCAATCATAACTCCATCTACACCAACTTCATCAAGCATACGCTTTGCATCTTGCGGTGTTTCCACATCACCATTTCCGATAACCGGGATATTCACAGATTGCTTTACTTGTTTAATAATATCCCAATCCGCTTTCCCTTCATACATTTGCACTCGTGTACGTCCATGAACTGCTACCGCTTGCCCACCAGCACGCTCAACAGCTCTAGCGTTTTCAACTGCAAAAATATGATCTTCATCCCAACCAATACGCATTTTAACTGTAACTGGTTTTTCAACCGCATCTACAACTGCCGCTACCATCTCATATATTTTATTTGGGTCTAAGAGCCATTTCGCTCCCGCATCACACTTAGTGATTTTCGGCACCGGACAACCCATATTAATATCAATAATGTCTGCTGTCGTATATTTATCTACGTATTTCGCAGCATCTACAAGAGTTTCTTTCTCTCCACCAAAAATTTGTAAACTTAATGGCTTTTCTCTCTCATCGATATATAACATATCTAATGTTCTTTTGTTATTAAGTAATATTGCCTTATCACTTACCATTTCAGCACAAACTAAACCTGCACCAAATTCTTTTACTGTCAAACGGAATGCAGAGTTACACACTCCCGCCATCGGTGCTAGTACAACTGGATTTTTCATCTTAATATTTGCAATCTTTAACACCCGACTTACTCCTTCCTTTACGGTCACTTTGGCATCAATTCGTCTATTGAAACGTTTAATGTTTTAGCGACTTCTACTACAAAATCTTGGGAAGGTGATCTATTGCCCCTCTCAACTTCACCTAAAACCGATACAGATACCCCTAATTCTTTCGCAAAACCTTCTTGCGTATAGCCTTTTAGCTTTCGAAAAGCACGAATGCGTCTTCCCCATTTTTCTGCTTCCATACCGTTACTCCCTCTCGCCTTTTCATTTCTTCTACTTGTGAACGTGAAATGTTTTGTTTTATATCTTGATTAATCTCTAACAACGGAACGATAACAAAAGCTCTTTCGAACATCCGCGGATGCGGAACAATAAGATTCTCTGCTTCAATATTTTCTTGATTATATAGTAAAATGTCAAGGTCGATGGTCCTCGGGCCCCATCTAATTTCCCTTTTTCTCCCTAGATCATTCTCTACCTTTTGTGTTACTTTCAATAATTCTTGCGGTGATAAATTGGTAAAAATTTTTATAACTAAATTTAAAAAGCAATTTTGGTCAGTATAGCCAACCGGATCAGTTTCATATACAGACGAAACATCATCGACTTGGATATGCTGGTTTTTATTTAAAAACTGAATTGCTTCAGTTAAATAAATATAACGCTCTCCAATATTCGAACCTAATGCAATGTACGCTATATTATTCATGGACGTTCTCTCGTAATTTCTACCGCTACAGCACGATAATGCCCCGGTATCGGCGGATCTGGTTTAATTACCTTAATTGTACATTGTGAAATACTCTCATATTGTTTCAATATATCTGTAGCGATATTTTCAGCGATACTTTCTACAAGCTTATACGTTCTATCTTCAACAACTTTTCTACATAGTTCGAAAAGCTCCCCGTAATTGACAGAATGCTCTAAGTCATCACTTTCTCCTGCACGTTTTAAATCCAACTCCACCGTTAAATCCACTTTAAATCTCTGACCCAATTTATTTTCTTCCGGGAATACACCATGATAACCGTAAAACTCCATATCATGGATATAAATTTTATCCAATTACTTTGCCCCCTTACCAATCATTGCATCCATCATCTTAGCCATACGCGCCATTTCTTTCACATCATGAACACGGATAAACTCACAGCCCTTTTCAATACCAAGACAAACGGTAGCGCCCGTTCCTTCAAGACGTTCCTCCACTGGTAAATCTAATACATGGCCAATAAAGGACTTTCTTGAAGTACCTAATAGAACTGGGTAACCCAGTACATTTAACTGCTCTAAATTACGCATCGCTTCTAAATTTTGCTCAGGTGTTTTCGCAAAGCCAATACCTGGGTCTAAAATAATATTCTCATCTCGCACGCCCGCATCTTTAGCAATTTTAATACTCTCATACAAATCAGCAATCATATCAGCCATTAAGTTGCGGTAGTTCATATTATCTCGGTTATGCATTAAGATAATAGGCACATCATAATAAGCTGCAACTTCAGCAATCTTCGGTTCCGCCTTCGCCCCCCAAATATCATTAATAATATGAGCACCAGCTTCAATCGCTTGTTTCGCAACTTCAGCTTTATACGTATCAATAGAAATAGGTATCTTTGCTTCTTTTGACACTGCCTGAATCATTGGAACAACTCGCTTTATTTCTTCTTCTACTGAAACTTTAGCGAAACCTGGTCGAGTAGATTCGCCGCCAATATCAATAATATGAGCACCTTCATTTTTCATTTCTTTCGCATGTCGTACTGCAGCATCTACTTCGTTGTAACTCCCACCATCAGAAAATGAATCTGGCGTTACATTTAAAATCCCCATAATTAATGTCTTTTCATTTAAGTTCAATGTATATTCGCCGCAGCGCAAATCATAATCCCACTTCAAACTACACATCTCCTCTTCGCAATTCATTTCTGCTCCACAATTTCTCTCTCTGCACTCCATAAAGATCCATAAATCTTTTTGTAACCACTCCCACTTTACCCGGGAAATCTTTCTCCTCTATACGATAAAGGGGAACAATCTCTTGAATAGAGTTCGTTACGAACACTTCATCCGCTGAAAGCAATTCATCTTTTGTAAAGAAACCTTCCTTTACTTCTATATCTAGCTCTTCAGCAGCCTTTATAATAAACGCACGAGTGATTCCGTTTAAAATCCCTGTTTCTAATGAAGGAGTATATAAAATATCTCCTTTAACCAAAAAGAGATTCGAAACAATACCCTCTGCAACATAACCTGTTTCGGTAAGAAAAATACCTTCCTTATTCACAACATTTCCAATTTCGCGTTTCCCTAAAATATTATTTAAATAATGATGGGACTTCAAGCGAAATGCACCCTCTGGTGTATTTCTCACTTGCTTTAAAATAACTCCTTCTTTTTCCACTACATTCCCTGGAGCTGCTAAAGGTTTTATAAAAACAATAACAGACGGTTCTTCATATACTTCCGTTTGTAATCCTATTTCATCTATACCCGCCGATACATTTAAGCGCACATATGCATGCTTTAACCCATTCTTAACGAGTAGATTCTTTAAAATAAGCATCACTTCATCTTTTGTCATTGTCCATTTGATTTGCAATATATCAAGCGCACCCATTAAGCGTTCATAATGATCATCCAATAAAAAGGGATGACCATTATAAATACGAAACGTCTCAAAAACCCCAAGCCCATATAGGTAACCGTGGTCATACGGAGAAATTTTCGCTTCACTCGCTTCTACATACGTGCCATTTACGTAAATTAACACGATGTCACACTTGGGGTATATTTGCGAATGAAATTCTGTAGCAACTCTTTCCCGTGAGAAGTCATAATAGATTCCGGATGGAATTGTACCCCTTCAATCGGCAACGTTTTATGACGAAGCGCCATAATTTCACCTTCTTCAGTCCAAGATGTTATCTCTAAACAATTCGGTAACGTCTCTTTTTTTACGATAAGAGAGTGATAACGTGTCGCGGTAAATGGATTTGGAATATCAGAAAAAATCGTCTGCCCATCATGATGCATTAAAGATGTTTTTCCATGCATCAAACGCTCTGCCCTGACAACATCCCCTCCAAATAC
This sequence comes from Bacillus sp. NPDC060175, assembly GCF_042728695.1. Taxonomy (NCBI): domain Bacteria; kingdom Bacillati; phylum Bacillota; class Bacilli; order Caryophanales; family Bacillaceae; genus Bacillus; species Bacillus sp. NPDC060175. Next base: position 42,227 of record NZ_JBHWYR010000040.1, on the reverse strand, counting down.
TTGTGCAATGGATTGATGTCCAAGACAGACCCCAAAAATCGGGAGCTTACCTGCAAAATATTTAATAACATCCATACTGATTCCCGCCTCATTAGGACTACATGGACCTGGCGAAATCATTAAAAAATCTGGTTTCATGTTCTCAATATCCGAAATAGTCACTTCATCATTACGCTTAACAACAAGCTCTTGTCCAAGTTCTCCAAGAAACTGCACTAAATTAAATGTAAAAGAATCATAATTATCAATCATTAATATCATTTCTCTCACCTAACCGTTTCTTCGCTACTTTCTTTTGCACGCCATAAAGCGATTGCTTTTTTTAACGACTCTTTATATTCATTTTTTGGATTTGAATCAATTACAATACCCGCTCCAGCTTGCACATGCGCTTGTCCATCTTTAGCAAGCAGTGTTCGGATTACAATATTCAATTCCGTATCTCCAGAATAACTAATCCAACCAATTGAACCCGTATAAATCCCTCGACGAACAGGTTCTAATTCTTCAATAATTTCCATCGTACGTATTTTCGGGGCACCGGTAATTGTCCCACCAGGAAATACAGCCTTCACCAAATCGAAAGCATCTTTATCTGCTTCCACCTCACCACGCACATTAGAAACAATATGCATAACGTGTGAGTATTTTTCAATTACCATAAATTCATCTACTTCAACAGTGCCATATTTACAAACACGGCCCAAGTCATTTCGTTCTAAATCCACAAGCATTACATGCTCTGCTCTTTCCTTTTCGTTTTCAATTAATTCTTTCGCTAATTCCTCATCCTCTTGCTCACTTGCTCCTCGAGAGCGCGTACCAGCAATTGGTCTTGTACTCACTTCTTTTCCTTGCTTTTTAATTAGCAATTCAGGCGAAGCACTAACAATTTGAAAATCTCCAAACTCCAAGTAACCCATATATGGAGATGGATTAATTTCACGAAGACTTGTATATATTTCTAGCGGATGTGTTTGTAATGTTCTTTCTTGTCTTGTCGACAAGTTTACTTGAAACACATCACCCGCTCCAATATATTCTTGAATACGCTCAACAGCCTTCATAAAGCCCTCTTCCGTAAAAGCGACTGCTTCATTTTTCTTTTCAGGACATTCAAACGGCATAGTCACTTTGGGTGCTTCTTTCATCCAAAGACCCTTCCATTCATTTAGTCGTTCTTCTGCCTCTTCACACTCATCTACATAATGCGTAATAATCCATAATACTCTCTCCTGTTGATCATACACAAACACGTCATCAAATAACAAAAAGAATATGTCAGGTATATTAATATCATCCTTCGCAAGAGAAGAAAGTTTTTCAATATAACGGATACAATCATAACTAAAGTATCCAATTGCCCCACCTTGAAAAGGTGGGTACTCCGGATTATAATCCGTTTTCCATTTCTCCATATAGGCTTGCATTAAATCTAATGGATTCCCTCGCTTTATTGTTTCCTTACCACTTTCACTTATATGTAACGTCTCATTCTTACCCTGAATTACCGCTACTGGATTCAGCCCAACAATGTTATAACGACCACCACGTCCACTTTCTAACAAAATATGTTGCGGCTTATCCTGAGAAAGAAATTTATATTGCTTAAAGAAATCTAACTGATATGGAATAGAAAGCGCTAAAGATTTTCTTCGTTGCATATCAACACCCCGTCTTCTGTTATCCCACCCTCTTAAGCCAATCAACTCAAACTACATAAAATTATTTACATAGAGAATGATTATACTTGAGGGCTAGTGAAAATAAATTAATTATACTACTTCTTATTTTACATGAAGTTTTCTAGTCATTCACTCTTTTCCTTTTTCCAATCAAAAAAGAAAAAGCATCCTTTTTTAAGGATGCTTTTCAAATCAAATTCACTTATGACTCAAATTGATAAAGTGGTGTACTTAAATAACGTTCACCGTTACTTGGGATAATAACAAGTACCTTTTTCCCTTTACCTAATTTCTTCGCAACTTCTGTCGCTGCATAAACGACTGCTCCCGAAGAGATACCAACTAAAATACCTTCTTCTCTAGCCACTCTTCTCGCATATTCGAACGCTTGCTCCGTTTTCACTTGAATAATTTCATCATATACCTCTACATCCAATGTCTCCGGAACAAACCCCGCTCCAATTCCTTGGATCTTATGTGGTCCTGGCTTTCCACCAGATAATACTGGTGAATCCGCAGGTTCTACCGCGTAAATTCTGATATCTTTATAAGCTTCTTTCAGCACTTCACCGGCACCTGTAATTGTTCCACCTGTACCAATACCTGCGATAAACGCATCTAATTGATCCCCCATCTGTTCAACAATTTCTGGACCCGTTGTTATACGATGGATTTCTGGATTCGCTTGATTTTGGAATTGTTGTGGTATAAAGTATCCATGTTCTTCCGCTAATTCAGTTGCCTTTCGAATTGCTCCGCCCATTCCTTCAGGTCCTGGAGTCAATACTAATTCCGCACCGTAAGCACGTAATAAATTACGACGCTCAATACTCATTGTTTCTGGCATTACTAAAATTGCCTTATATCCTTTAGCAGCTGCTACCATCGCTAAGCCAATACCTGTGTTACCACTTGTCGGCTCAATGATTGTATCGCCCTCTTTTAATAATCCTTTATTTTCAGCATCTTCAATCATAGCTAACGCGATACGATCTTTAACACTGCTCCCCGGATTCATAAATTCTAATTTTAAGTATACATCTGCGCTGTCTGATTCTACGATGCGGTTCAACTTAACGATCGGCGTTTTCCCGATTAATTCTGAAACTGATTGTGCCACTCGCATTCCTGTCACTCCTAACACCGAGTATTTTTATTGGTTTTATCTATATTTAGATTTTGTCAGAAAATTCCCTATTTGTCAATCTATTTGGTCGGCTGATTCTCCGCCCAAACTTCTTTATTACAGGTTCTCAATTAGACTTGTAATATCTTCTTTAGCGAATTTATATCGTTCATTACAGAAGTGACAGTGAACTTCCGTCTCTTCTTCTTCTGCACGAATTTGTTCTAACTCCGCTTTCCCTAAACTAATTAATACACTTTCAATACGCTCACGTGAACATGTACAATTAAATTGAACATCCATTGTTTCTAACACTTTCACTTTATCTTCTCCAAGCACTTCATACAGTAATTCTTCTGGAGAAAGACCTTGTTCGATTAATTGTGATACCTGCGGGATTTGTTGCAGACGCTCTTCAATAAATGAAATTGTTTCTTCCTGCGCACCTGGCATAATTTGAAGAATGAATCCACCCGCCGCTAATACGCTATCATCTCCATTTACAAGAACACCAACACCTACAGAAGAAGGTGTCTGCTCAGAAACTGCGAAATAATATGTGAAATCTTCCCCTAGTTCTCCTGAAACAATTGGAGATTGACCGATAAACGGTTCACGCATACCGATATCTTTAATTACCGTTACAAATCCTTCTGTACCTACCGCTTGATATACACGTAATTTTCCTTGTTCCGTTCCTTCAAAATCAACATGAGGATTCGTTACATAACCACGTACATCCCCATTTGCATGAGCATCGACTAAGATAGGACCAATCGGGCCGTTACCCTCTACTTTAATCGTTAACTTCTGCTCGCCTTTTAACATAGCACCCATCATTGTACCCGCAGTTAAAGAACGACCAAGTGCCGCTGAAGCTGTTCTCCATGTATCATGACGTTTTTGCGCCTCACTTACTGTATTTGTTGTACGTACACTATAAGCACGAACTTCTCCATTAAACGCTAACGCTTTTACTAAATAATCTTTCATACTTATTTATTCACCCTTCTCATGTTGTAAATTTGCATTACGTTCATATAACATATACAAACCTTTTAACGTTAAAAACGGATCTACAATATCAATTGCATTTGATTCTTCTGAAATTAATTTTGCTAATCCACCTGTTGCAATAACTTTCGGTTCTTGCTTAGCTTCTTCCTTCATACGCTTAACAATACCTTCCACTTGTCCAACGTATCCATAAAGAATACCTGATTGCATTGCACTTACTGTATTCTTCCCTATAACACTACTCGGTTTTGTAATTTCAATACGAGGAAGCTTTGCTGCTCTGCTATATAAAGCCTCTGCTGAAATCATAATTCCTGGCGTAATGACGCCACCCATATAATGCTTCTCTTCGTTAATATAACAATATGTAGTAGCCGTACCAAAATCAACAATAATAAGCGGACTTCCATATAAGTGGATTCCTGCTACTGCATTTACAATTCGGTCCGCGCCTACTTCACGTGGATTTTCATATTTAATATTCAAGCCAGTTTTTATCCCAGGCCCCACTACAAGCGGTTTAATTTTAAAATACTTTTCACACATACGCTCTAAAGCGAACATAATTGGCGGTACGACTGAAGACACAATAATACCTTTCACATCTTCAAAAGAAAGATCTTCATGCTCAAGTAACTGCTTTACAAGCATCCCATACTCATCTTCTGTTTTATGACGATCTGTTTCCATGCGCCAATGCTGACGAAGTTTCCCCTCTTCAAACACACCTAGTACCGCATTTGTGTTCCCTACATCCAATACAAAAATCATATTCTCACCACTTATCTTATTTAATCTATATTTGTGCAGTATGTATAAAACTTATAAAAACATCATATCACACATACTTATATAATCAGTTTTTCTATACTCATCATTGTACAAAAAGATTACTCTCTATTTCAATTTTTAATAATAGTTTCAGTTAAATTCTTTTGCCACTTAAATTCATTCCACAAAAAAAAGGAGTGACTATTGTCACTCCTTCATCTCTTACTTATCTTCTGTATCTTCATCGTCTTTCTTCATATTGATGTTTACTTTCACATCATCTGAAGATGTTGGACGCTCAGGTAATCTGCCATAATCATATAAATGATTAATTTGCTCTGCATCTAATGTTTCTACTTCAAGTAACGTTTTCGCGATAATATCAAGCTTATCTCGTTTTTCAGTAAGAATTTGTTTCGCACGAGCATAACAGCCTTTAATAATGACTTGCATTTCCACATCAATTTCATGTGCGATTGCATCACTGTAGTTTTGTTCTGAGTGGAAGTCTCTTCCTAAGAATACCTGACCACCTTGTGAGCTACCAAATTGCATCGGTCCAAGCTTATCACTCATCCCGAATTCTGTAACCATACGTCTTGCAATACCAGTCGCACGTTGGAAGTCGTTGTGAGCACCTGTACTTGCTTCACCAAATACAATCTCCTCGGCTACTCGACCACCCAGTAAACCAGTGATTTTATCAAGTAACTCTGGTTTTGTCATGAAGTAACGATCTTCCTTCGGAAGCATTACCGCATATCCACCAGCTTGACCACGAGGGACAATTGTTACTTTATGAACGATATCTGCTTCATCAAGGACAACACCAATTACAGTATGGCCAGCCTCATGGAATGCAACAATATTACGTTCTTTTTCAGAGATAACACGACTTTTCTTAGCTGGACCTGCAATAACACGATCCGTTGCTTCATCGATGTCACTCATATCAATTTTCTTCTTATCTTGACGCGCAGCTACTAGAGCAGCTTCGTTTAATAAGTTTTCAAGATCGGCACCAGAGAATCCTGGTGTACGAGTTGCAATTGCTCTTAAGTTGACATTCTCATCAAGCGGTTTATTACGAGAGTGTACCTTAAGTACAGCTTCACGACCATTTACATCTGGACGATCTACTGTAATTTGACGGTCAAAACGACCTGGACGTAATAACGCTGGATCAAGAATATCAGGACGGTTTGTCGCAGCGATGATAATAATACCTTCGTTTGCACCGAATCCATCCATTTCAACAAGCAATTGGTTCAACGTTTGTTCACGCTCATCATGACCACCGCCAAGACCCGCGCCACGTTGACGTCCTACTGCATCAATTTCATCAATGAAAATGATACAAGGAGCATTTTTCTTTGCATTTTCAAATAAATCACGTACACGGGATGCACCGACACCGACGAACATCTCTACGAAGTCAGAACCACTAATAGAGAAGAACGGAACGCCTGCTTCACCTGCAACAGCACGTGCTAGTAAAGTTTTACCTGTACCTGGAGGTCCCACTAATAGAACACCCTTCGGAATACGGGCACCAACTTCAGCAAACTTACGAGGGTCTTTCAAGAATTCAACTACCTCAACAAGTTCTTGTTTCTCTTCATCCGCTCCAGCAACATCTCTGAAACGAATTTTTTTCTTTTCATCATTGTATAGCTTCGCCTTACTTTTCCCGAAGTTCATAACACGGCTACCGCCGCCCTGAGCTTGATTTAATAAGAAGAAGAATAAAATGAAGATAATGACAAACGGAATGATGGAAGTGAAGAACGTTACCCAAGCACTTGTTTCTTCTGCTGGTTGATACTTAACTTCAGCCCCTTGCGCTTTATCATTAATTTTCTTTTGTAATTCCTCAGTATTTGGTGCATAAGTAACAAATTGTTCTCCTTGGCTAGAAGTCTTGAATTGTCCCTTTACCTCAAACACACCATTTTTCGGTTGAAGCTGCACATTACGCACTTCACCTTTTTCAAGTTGAGTAATGAATTTATCGTAGCTAACTGATGTCGTTTTTTGCGTCGAACCATTAAAATAGCTTACGATCCCAATTACTACTAAGAATATCAGTAAATAAAAGATGGTATTACGGAAGATACGATTCATTCCTAACCTCCTCTCACGGCATAAACACTATAGTAAATCGTAACATAGAAAAAATTTCCTATACAATTGTAACGCCTATATTTAATTAATTTGAGTAAACACTTGGTTTTAATACTCCTACATAAGGAAGATTACGGTACTGCTCTTTATAATCTAATCCATATCCTACAACAAATTCATGAGGAACAGTAAATCCAACATAATCTGCTTTCAGATCAACCTTACGGCCTGTTGGCTTATCTAATAACGTAACAATTTTTACAGATTTCGCTTTACGATATTTAAACAGGTCTACTAAATAGCTTAGTGTAAGACCGCTATCAATAATATCTTCAACGATTAAAATATCGCGACCTTCTACCGAAGTATCAAGATCTTTTAAGATTTTTACTTCGCCTGTCGAAACTGTAGAGTGACCGTAGCTAGATACAGCCATAAAATCCATTTCAAGATATGTATCTGTTCTCTTTAATAAATCTGCCATAAATGGCATTGCGCCCTTTAGTACACCAATCGCAAGAGGTACTGTATTTTTGTAATCCTCTGCAATAACTGCACCTAGTTCGTGCACCTTTTCTTGTATTTGTTCTTCAGAAATTAATACTTTTTCGATATCTTGATTCATCATTTCATTATCCTCCCGGAAGACTCCTTGCTTTTGTAGTGAATAATCATGTATTTACCCTTCTTTGCTAGCTCTTTCGAAGTAGCAAATGCAGATCGTTTCAACAAGGGTACCCAAATAATATTTCCACTTGCGTCACAAACGATCGGCCATTCTTCTCTTTTTTCTTTTGGTACTTTCGCTTCGATAAAAACAGCTTTTATCTTTTTTGTACCATCCATACCTTGCATTGACATGCGATCTCCATTTTCCCTAGACCGAATACGAAGTGGATACGATATATCATTATACTTAGCAACAAATACTGTTTCATTCATGTTACTCGGTATATCTTCGCTCACCTCTGTTACAAGTTTATCCCCATTCGGCAATATAATTGTCCCAGGTACTGATAAATCTTGCGAAAAAGGAGAAACAATTTCTTGTTTAAATCCAAAACCACATTCTTCGTATGTACGAACAATTTTCAAACCACCTGGAAAATCTAGTGAACCTGAAGGTTGTGCCCGCCTAAAAAATTCAATCGCCTTGTCAATATGTATAGAAGAAAGCGAAGATGGAATCTTATATTCATAAAGATAGTTTAATATTAGTTGAATCCCTCTTCTTTGTAAAGGCATAGACATGGATTCAAAGGCAGGAATTGATAAGCTAATTTGTTTATCGCTTTTTTTTGTAATTACTTTATTCATTTTCTCAAAAGCTAATTCCTGCAAATAAGCCTCATCCTCTTGCATCTGCACGCTAAATTTTTGGAATTTCTCATGCATTTGTGGATTTTCTTCTTTCAAATAAGGAAGGACATATTTACGTAATCGATTCCTTGTATATACTTCTTTTTTATTACTCGGATCTATACGCGGAATAACTTTTAATTTATTACAGTAATCAACAATTTCTTCCTTAGTTACCCCAAGTAACGGCCTAATTAAATATCCATTATGAAAAGATCGCTTCACTACAATTCCTGCGTATCCTTTCGGAGTACTCCCTCGTACAAGGCGCATTAAAATCGTCTCTACTTGATCATCTCCATGGTGACCAAGAGCTACATATCTCGCATCATATTTCTTCATTATTCTTTCCAAAAATGCATATCTGCATTCTCTAGCTGCAACTTGTGCATTCATTCCATATTGCTGTTGATATTGCGACACATTAATCCTTAGCGTTTCACAAATAACTCCTAGCTCTTTGCAAAGAGCCTGTACAAACTGTAAATCCTCATAAGATTCATTACCTCTAAACATATGGTCCACATGTGCTACTACAATTTCGAGCTGTTTTTCTGCCCTTTTTTCTAACAAATAATATAAAAGAGCCAAAGAGTCAGGACCACCAGAAACCCCTACAACAATTGTTGAATGTTTCTTTAATACATCATGCTGCTTTACAAAGTCATCTACTTTTTCAACAAATGCATCTTTCAACTTCGCAATCACCTTTCATTAAACAAGAACAACAACATTAGTTACCTTGTATATAATGGTACAACTTTTACAAACATTGTGCAAAAAAAAGATGTACAAAATCCACATTTTTATCTTACATCCCTCCTGTATATTTAACAAAGTAATCACATTACCTTTTTAATCAAAAAAACCTAGGCATCTACCTAGGTTTTTTTGATTATTTTATTGCGCCTGCATTCCTACTATTGGAATCGTAGCCCACTTCGGCATATTTTTCTTTACTTTCGCCACCACAATAGTCATATCATCATTTATATAACCATCACCAGAGCGAATTACTTCTTCCATAATAATATCAGCAATTTCCTGTGGATCCTCTGTTTGTAGTTCTTTAATTTTACGTTTTATCCATAATTCATGATTCTCCACATGTTGCGCTCCCTCAAAAATGCCGTCACTCATCATGATAAGAAGATCACCCGTTTTTAATTGCTCACCAACCACATCAACTTCAACATCTTCAATGATTCCCATCGGCAAGTTACTTGCCTCAATTTTCAAAATATTATTTCCGCGTTTAACAAAACTCGGCGTCGATCCAACCTTTAAAAACTTCGCACTCGCATCCCGTAAATCTACCATAGCCAAGTCAAGCGTTGTATACATCTCCTCTGTCGTCCTTAAAGAAAGAATCGAATTGATGGACTTAATCGCTATTTCTTCATCAATACCTGATTGAAGTATCTTTTGTAATAATTTTACCGTTTCCCTACTCTCCATATGAGCCCTTTGTCCATTTCCCATACCATCACTAATCGCAAGTGCATATTTACCAACGCTCAAATCCATCATCGCGTAGGAATCACCTGAAACAAACCCGCCACCTTTTGCAGCTGTGGCCAATCCTGTATCAAGAGAATACGTCTTCGCTGAACCAAATGATATTAAACTGTGCCCATTTGGATATGAGGATTTCTCTTCATGCTTAACGACGATATTCTCTTTTAAAATATCTGAAAGCATCGGAGCAACCAACTTCTCACATTCCCCATGTTCATTAGATACAGCCGGAATCAACATTTCAATATCAATACTTCCTCTATCTAAACAATAAATATCAACATGCTCCACTTCGACACCAAAATCACGAAACGCTTGTAAAATTTGCTCCTCCTGCGCTTGATGGTTCTCTCTTTCTCGTTGTATCTCCTTAGCGAAATCCTCCATCACTTTTGATACACCTAGTAATTGCTCCGCTACAATTCTACGATTTTCCTTCATTTGTTTTCTTAATTTCTGTCCCTCATAGAAGTGATCTAATTCACCCGCTACTAAATCCGTTACTTTCTTCCCTCTCACACAATGCTTGTCCCATTCACGAACTAACTTCCGATTATGCTGCAGCGTTCCTTCTTCTGTTTCACTCATTATTTGTTTCATATAATCGTATGTTTTATCAAAATTAACTACCCAACATTGATCCTTCTTAAAGCATGTTTGACATGTTTTTGCAGTAATTGTACTTAAAAATAAATCAGCTTCTGTTTCTTTATCTTCCTCCTCCACATACCCATATACAGAAAAGCTATTGGACAAAGCAGCAAATACATTAGCAAATTGATTGATTTTGTTCGCTGTAACATCGCGCACTCTTCTTAAATATTGTTGTTGATCTTGTGAATGCTCCTGTGTACCTGGCATAAACTTAGCAATACGATCCATAACAAGCTTCGGCGTTAATAAGAAGAAAACAATTGCTACACCAGATTCAATTAAAGTTGTTACAATACTTGTTTGCTTGTCTACATATAATGTAATTAAGCTTGTACCAATTAATAAACCTAAACTAACTCCTATACGCTTCCCTTCCTTTAACAATCCCCCAAGCAATCCTGAAAAGGCAAGGAGACTAAGTTGAGACAAGCTAGCCACATTCGCTAAACTTAATATTAACCCAGTGACAACTCCTACTGTGGACCCTGTAGCTGCCCCTGCAATAAAGGCAAATACTAATACTAAATATCTAGTAAAAATATGTTGAATAGAAGCATCATAAACAAACCAATCCGTTGTGCCCGTTAAAACAGATGCTAGTAATATAATTAAACAAACAATTTCTTCTGTTTCTAACGCTTGTTGCTTCCCTTTCCTTTCCACTAAAAGCGGAACACTTTGTAAAAATATCATCGTTAATACGAAGCTAAGCCCCGCTTCGATCGTACTGACGAGCAGATCATACATGGTGACGGTTTGCTGTGCAAAATATACAACAACTAAATGTGCGGTTAATGCGGAGATAAATACTTGGAATGGTACAAGTCCAACAGTTTTACGTGTAAACCGACTAAAGAAGATATTATAAATAAAGAAGGTAAAGATAGATGCAAAAGTAAAAAATAAATTGTCTATTGAAACTGAAAGTGCTCCCCCCATTAGGGCTAAGAACGCGAGCGGCATTTTATCTCGCTTCATAACATAAACAGCAGCAAAAAACGGCAATGCAAACGGTAAAATGTTTGTTAATATATATGCTCGTCCCAAAAGAAAACCAATAACAGCAATAATGAATCCCCATCTAAAGAAAACTTGTTCAAACTTCATTCGCAACTTACTCGTCCACTTTATTGTTCCAAGCTGACTTTCATTCATCGCCAATGCACTTGTGCTCATAGTATTCCTTCCTACTTTAGGCATATGTTTAACACCACCTGCATAGTTTAATTACTGTTATTATAAAAGATGATTATTGGTTTTTTTGTCAAAACAACAGTTTTGACTTTTATAATCGTTCGACTTTTTATTCGAAATAAATCTACATATATACATAGTATTTAATTTATTTAAAGTAAGTTGAAAGAATGTTCAGAAAATATAGGGTGATTTTGTAGAAGTATTGTACGTCTTAATTTATATTTAACAAAAAAAGATCATGCAAATTTGCATGATCTTTTTAGATGACCCGTACGGGATTCGAACCCGTGTTACCGCCGTGAAAGGGCGGTGTCTTAACCACTTGACCAACGGGCCGTTAAATTAAATATAGCGGCGGAGGGGATCGAACCCCCGACCTCACGGGTATGAACCGTACGCTCTAGCCAGCTGAGCTACACCGCCATGTCGTCGTATTTAACGGACAATTAGTATCTTACATCAGATACGTTTTAAAGTCAACACATCTCAAAAACTTTTTTAAAAATATATTCTCTCACATAAAAAAGTACCCGAGTAATCACTCTGGGTACCTCTCTATATGTTAAGAATTAAACGGACTTATTATCCACGACGTGCGCCACGGCCACCACGTTTAGATTCTGTGTTACGCTTTAAAGAAGTTAAACGATCTTCACTATCTTTTAAAAAGCGTGCCATCTTTTGCTCAAATGTTTCTTTTGGAGCTCGTTCGTTACCGCCACCGCGGTTATCTCTGTTGGAAGAACGATTATTATTACGTTGTGGACGTCCAGAACGTTGTTGATCACCACCACGTTGGTATTCACCACGTGGACGATCTCCTTCTGTTTTTTCACGTTCTTTCGCTTTCTTAATAGATAGGCCAATTTTGCCATCTTTTTCAACATTGATAACTTTTACTTCTACTTGGTCGCCTACTTTTAAGTGATCGTTAATATCTTTCACATAATTATCAGCAACTTCACTAATATGAACAAGACCTGTTAAGCCTTCTGGCAGCTCCACAAAAGCCCCAAAATTTGTAATACCTGTTACTTTACCCTGTAACTTGCTGCCTACCTCGATTGACATAAAAAAAATGCTCCTCCTTAGTGGTTAAAAAGTCAAATTTTACTTTATTATATATAATCCTAAAATACAGTGTCAATAAGACATACTCTACTTAGAAACAGGAAAAATTATCTCCCCTTTTCCGGAGAAGAAATAATCTCTTCTAGCAATCTTTAAAACGTACTCTTCATCATTCAACTTTTGAACTTCATCTTTTAGATTCTTTTCTTTTTTCGTTAATGAATCCAGTTCTTTTTTCATGTCCTTAACTTTCGCTTCTTTTGCTTTAATGGAACTGTTTTGTTGATAAAACGTCACACTAATACTAGCAATAATTGTAAAAGCAAAGACAAGAAAAACCGCTAAACGGCGATAAAGTCGCTTCCTGTTCTCATCCGTTTGTATTATATGTTCTTTAACAGGATTTGGACTCTGTTTTTCGATTGTTCTTTGTCTCAGTTCCCTCATTTCCGAGGTCCCCCTAACTTCTTTTTTATACGCACCCATAATTGGAAGATATGTCCCTTCAATTTTGCTACATATTGCAGGAACCCTACATGCTTCATTATAAAAAGTTTAACACGATTAGGGAGAAGTTTCCATATGAGCGAAGCAATAAACCGAACAGGCGAGAAAAAAACTTTCCATATGAAAAGTAATATCCAAATCACCATTTTCCATAACACATGTCCAATTGAAAGCAGTATACGAAATAAGAATAATATAAATGCAATAAATAGCTGTGCTATAATAATAACAGGTTTTATCATGAGTAGCTGTATAATTCGAACAAAAAATTGTGTTGTTTGTACAAAAATATAGATGAGAAAATTTAACATCTTCATGTATAGTGCTTTCAATAAGCTTTGATATGCTGCAAAACCACATAGTAACGCCAAAAATACATATATACGTAGTTCGGCTTCATTTACACGCAATAATACATAAAAAACGAATAATGCTTGGACAATCCAAAATAGTATATCATGTATAAATACAAGCCAACGTTTACGCTCTTGGCGTTTTAAAAACCGTTGGTATGTATCTAAAGAAGCACCAATCCAAGCACCCATTCCAATCATTGAAAGCATTGTATACAACTGAATTGTTAGGCTCATTTAAACAACTTACTAAAGAAGCCTTTAGTTTTCTCCCCTTGGTTCTCATCAATATACAGCATTTCATGAACTTTCCCTTTAATTGATACAACACCCTTTTCTACATCTAAATTCTTCATTTGCAAATTTTGACCACGAATTGTTAAAAAACCCATTACAGTCTCAAGTAAAAACTCTTCGCTATCAAAACTCTCTACTTGCTTTACACCAGTAATATCGATTACACGCCTGCCACGCATGATAATATCATGCTCTACAGAAACATTTTGTTGATTAGAAGACATAGGTGAGTAACCATTATTCACGAAAATCCCCCCATAGCTTTATACTAGCTAATAGTAATGTATGAAGGGCTAACCTATTTTAGAACAAGCCTTCTTCCGCTTTCACTTTTTCCTCACGAACGAGACTATACATGGTTGCTGCATCTTCTTTTTTAGTTGTTTCTTTCAATTCATTTACTTTCACAGTTACTATTTTTTGCCCGAAACGAATTGTTAATTCATCCTCTACCTTCACATCTGAACTCGCTTTTGCCACTTGGCCATTAATCGAAATTCTTCCTTGGTCAGACACTTCTTTTGCTAATGTTCTTCTTTTAATTAAACGTGATACTTTCAAAAATTTATCTAGACGCATATCAAATCCCCCTATTAACGCTCTGTTTGTTTTGCCTCTTCCCATAAAACATCTAACTGTTCTAATGATAAATCTTGCATTTCCTTATTCATTTCAGCTACTTTTGCTTCCATGTATAAAAAGCGAGCCATAAATTTCTCATTAGTTGAACGTAACGCTTCTTCTGGATCTAATTTATAATGACGAGCTATATTAACAAATGCAAATAGTAAATCACCAAATTCACCTAGCATCTTTTTCTCATCCATGTTTACAACTTCTTGTTGGAATTCTTGCCATTCTTCTAAGGCCTTCTCTATCATCGGCTGCACATCAACCCAATCAAATCCAACCTTTCCAGCTTTCTTCTGAATTTCATAAGCACGCATTAGCTGTGGCAAGCTTTTTGGAATACCCGCTAAAACAGATTCTTTCACGAATCCCTTTTCTTGTTTTTTAATTTCTTCCCAATTTGCAATCACTTCATCAGCATTATTTACATCCGTATTCCCAAACACATGCGGATGACGACGAACCATTTTCTCAGCTAAAGTCCGAATAATATCATCTATAGAGAACCAACCTTCATCCTCTCCAATTTGAGCATGAAGCATAACTTGTAATAATATATCACCCAGTTCTTCTACTAAATGATCATCATCCTCTTCATCAACTGCTTCTAGCACTTCATATGCTTCTTCAATTAAGTATTCCTTTAAAGATTGATGAGTTTGTTTTTTATCCCAAGGGCAACCATTCGGTCCACGCAGTTCCGCAATAATTGCTCTAAGCACATCAAACTGCTGATACAAAGACGCACGTTCCTTAACCGGGGGTACATATACACTCGTTAAATTATTTAACTCCGTTTCATGATCTAACATGTATAACGGTACCTTTTTTACTTGCTCAAATGAAGTTCCTGCAGCTGTTACGATATACACTTCATAATCATCTGGCAACATCTCCATTAACATCAGTTTCACATCTGAAGCAACGAACGCATCATACACTTGGCAAAAGATTAAATGTTGACGTAATTCTAATTGTCCTCTTTCAAATGATGTAGCATCAATTAATTGGAATCCTTCAATCGGATCAATCTTTAGGCTCGCAAACATCGGATCAAGGAAACTTTGTCCACCTTCAAGTCGCACTTCAATATTTGCTACTTCTCCTTTTTCCAAAAGTAGCTGAACGGTTCTTTCCGCTACAAGCGGATGACCAGGAACTGCATAAATAATTTCTGTACCTTTCGCTTGTTCTAACAACCTATTCGCGATTGTTTCATATACGATTTCAAATGTATCATGCGCTTCGTATACCTCGTCAAAAGCTGTATATTTTATACCTTCTTGCTCCAATTCTTCTATAACTGGGTGTTCCTTCGTTCTAACAAACATATGGTCCGCTTCTTTTATCTTTCGATATACGCCCATCGTTAACTGATCTAACTCACCAGCACCTAATCCTAAAATAGTAATAATTCCACTCACAACCAGTCACCTCTATCCACTCTTCTTCAATGAACCTTCTTTTTTCTCTTGTTTCATAACGGTTCCTAATTCTTCTTTTGTAAATACACGTAATTTTAAAATTAAAAACATATATGCTAATCCGCCGATAGCTACACCTAACAGCGCTTCAACCGTCGCAATTCCTCTATGTCCTGTATCAATTACTAATCCAGACATTCGCAACATACGCATAAAGATTATTAATACAAACCCCATACCGATACCACTAATAACCACACCTAACATATTCCGCCTATCAATAAGCGGCTCCGATACAGCTCGCATAAGCAACACACTATTTAGCAAGGCAATTACAATAAGCGCAACTAAAGTTGCAATTGCAGCTCCCTTCACACCAAAATACGGCATTAATATATAGTTTAAAGCTAGCTTTAAACTACCTCCAAATACAACGAATATTGCTGGTTTTAATGTTTGTCCCACTCCTTGTAAAATAGAAGCAGTTGTAATTGACAATGAACTAAATAAAATAGATAAAGATAAAATCGATAACACATCTGATCCATCACTATTTTCAAACAACATAATATTTGTAGGTTGAATAATACAAGTTAATCCAATAGCAGCTGCAAATCCAATAGCAAATGTTATTTTCATTGCTAACTTTACCTTCTCTTGAATAAATGAAAGATCTCCTCTTTCTTTCGCCGCTGTAATAATAGGAATAAGTGACAATGAGAAAGAAGTTGTCACAACAGTACCTAATTGCATAAGCGGGATACTTCTATCATAAACACCTTTTAGTACCTTTGCATTTTCAACTTGCTCTCCCGCGCGAATAAGCAAAGTATAAAAGGAAATAGAATCCGCCATTTGTATAAAAATAAGGACTAAATTACTAACACAAATCGCTAATCCCTGCCAAAAAAGGATTCGAATAATCCTTTTTTTATCTCCAATTCTCTTCCAACTTTTAAAGAAAATAACATGGAAATCATGACGCATATAAAGTAAAAGTACGATGATCCCAATAAGCCCGCCTGCAATTGAACCTAGCATAGCACCTGCACCAACTGTATATAAATCAAATCCATGAGCAATAAGGAATAGTGATAAAAATACAATGATAGAAACACGAATCGTTTGTTCAATTACTTGCGAAACAGCCGTCGGCATCATATTATTGAATCCTTGAAAATATCCTCTCGCTACAGATAAAAATGGCATTAGTAGGAATGAAAATGAAATAACACGTAATAATTTATCTAAATGTATATCACCCATAGCCGATGCAATTGTTTCGGCCCCAAAGAATAATGTGAAAAACCCTATAAATCCAATTCCTAATAAAAACCAAAAAGATACACAAATAATTTCTTCTGCTTCTTTTTGTTTTCCTCGTTCTAATCTTTCTGCGACCATTTTTGAAATAATAATGGGAAACCCATAAGTGGCTAAAATTAAACAAAATCCATAAAATGGATAAATTTGTTGGTAAATATAAAAACCAACATCACCCGCTATATTTTGATATGGAATACGGTAAAAAGCGCTTAATACCTTTGTAACAAAACTTGCGATTGTTAATATAATAGCCCCACGCCAAAAGGCTTGGTACTTCTTCGCTTCCATACAAGAAAACTCCTTTTTCTATTCTCACCCCTCGTATTATATCACAAAGAAAAACTGTCTCTCCTTCATATTCCTTACATTCACTGACTTCTTTCAACAGCAAAAATACTCAATGAAAAAAGGTAGCAAAGCGCTACCTTCATTCAATGCTTATATCTCCAAATAGTTAATTTCTCAAATAGAAATATCATAATTAGGAAAGATTGCTACTTATAGAAATTACACTTCACTACTGCTCCATTTGTTTCGCTAAAAAACTTGCAGCTGTATTTACTGACTTATGCTCTACTTCACTTATAATAGCTTCTTTAGAGAAGATAATAACAGCCCCAATTGGATCCCCATTCGCAACAATCGAGCCAATTGTATAGGAGCTGACTTTTTCTGTTACTCCATCAATAATTGAAATTTCACTTTCATCTGTCATAATTACAGACTTGCGCTCTTCCATTGTCTTCTCAATTAAATCGCCAACACTTTTATTTAAGTATTCTTTTTTAGATGCGCCTGCTACTGCGATAATAGAATCACGATCGCATACAAGCACATTATGTCCTAAGCTATCATATAAAGCTTCCGTATATTCTTTTGCAAAATTACCTAGTTCACTAATCGGAGAATATTTCTTTAAAATGACCTCTCCATCGCGATCAACAAATATTTCTAGTGGGTCCCCTTCTCGAATACGTAAAGTTCTACGAATTTCCTTTGGGATTACTACCCTGCCTAAATCATCAATTCGACGTACGATTCCAGTTGCTTTCATTCTATGCTGCCTCACTTTCTACTGATGATCAAAGTGGTGAATTTACCTGTTCATGTAAAAATCACCAACTATTAAACATAGTATTTTACACATTAGTTCTTCTATGCACGTCGAATTGTATTTTTTATCTTATATTAGGCATTTATTACTTCTTTTTTTACATCTGGTAAGCCTTTTAATAAATTTTCAGCAATTGTTAACCATTTCGATGTCTCTAATCCATTCGTTTTCATCACAATTTTCAATTGTGACCCCTCCATACCAAGACCGATCATACGACCAAAACTACTTCCTAGCATGAATAATTTTCCACCATCTATATTTTGGCTCGCTTGTTCAGAAAACAGGAATGTTACTTCAAACTTATTTTGCTTAATTAACTCAATTTGTTCTTTCATCGCCAACACTTTAATGTTTGCAATTTGTAATAAATAACCAACTTCTTGTGGATAATCACCGAATCTGTCGATCATCTCTTCCTGCAACTCTTCAATATCTTCAATTGCAGAAATACCTCTAAATTGTTTATACATCATAATTTTTTGTTTACTATCTGAAATATACGCATCCGGTAAATATGCGTCTACTTCTAAATCAATTTCAACATTAACGGTATTTTCAACTCCGTCTGTTCCTCTACGCTGCTCAATTGCATCTTTTAACATTTGAGAATATAAATCAAATCCGACAGAATCAATAAATCCATGTTGTTCTGCCCCTAACAAATTACCCGCACCACGAATTGATAAGTCTCTCATCGCAATTTTGAAACCAGATCCAAGCTCTGTAAACTCTTTAATTGCCTGCAGACGCCTCTCTGCAACTTCCGATAACACTTTATCGCGTTTGTATGCAAAGTAGGCATACGCGACGCGATTAGAACGTCCAACACGACCACGAAGCTGATACAACTGCGATAATCCCATACGATCTGCATCAAATACAATTAATGTATTTACATTCGGAATATCTACACCCGTCTCAATAATTGTTGTACTTACAAGAACATCATGCTGCCCTTCTAAAAACGATAGCATAACAGACTCTAATTCACCTTCATTCATTTTCCCATGTGCGTATGTTACACGAGCATCTGGAACTAACATCGAAATTTCATCTGCTTTTCTTTCAATATCCTCCACACGGTTATATAGGAAGTAAATTTGGCCTCCTCTTGCCAACTCTCGCTCTATCGCTTCTCGCATTAACGCTGGATTATACTCTACTACATATGTTTGTACTGGGAAACGATTCTCTGGTGGTGTCTCAATAACAGATAAATCGCGTACACCAAGCATAGACATATGAAGTGTACGTGGAATCGGAGTTGCCGTTAATGTTAACACGTCAACATTTGCTTTCAATTGTTTAATTTTTTCTTTATGTGTAACGCCGAATCTTTGTTCTTCATCAATAATAAGAAGTCCTAAATCTTTATACATAACATCTTTAGATAAAATACGATGCGTTCCGATTACAATATCCACCGTTCCATCTTTTAAACCTTTAATCGTTTCATTTTGTTGTTTTCGTGTGCGGAATCTACTTAGTAACCCTATATTAATCGGGTAATCTTGAAAACGCTCTCGAATTGTTTCATAGTGTTGTTGTGCAAGGATTGTTGTCGGTACTAAAATCGCAACTTGTTTTTCATCCATAATTGCTTTAAATGCCGCACGAATAGCTACTTCAGTCTTTCCATATCCTACGTCGCCACAAAGAAGCCTATCCATCGGACGTCCGCGTTCCATATCTTTCTTAATCTCTTCAATAGAACGTAATTGATCCTCTGTCTCTTGATATGGGAAAGAAGATTCAAATTCCTGTTGTTCTGCCGTATCTGGTGTATATGCATAACCTTTCGAAGCTTCACGCTCGGCATATAATTTAATTAGGTCATCTGCAATGTCTTGTACAGATTTTTCAACTTTCGTTTTGACCTTCTTCCAATCATTTCCGCCTAATTTATAAACTTTTGGATCCTTACCTTCAGACCCTACGTATTTTTGCACTTGATCAATTTGTTCAATTGGAACGTATAACTTATCATTACCTTGATATTTAATATTTAAATAATCTTTATGAACACCATTAATCTCTAATGTCTCAATACCTAAAAATTTACCTATACCATGATTTACATGAACTACATGGTCTCCAACTTTTAATTCCGAATAACTTTTAATACGTTCAGCGTTAGATAACTTTTGCTTACGTTGTGACTTTTTAACCTTCTTATGAAAAAGCTCTTTTTCAGTAATGACAACAAACTTTTGCATCGGCATTTCAAAGCCTGCATGTAAATCACCTACAGCAATTTGTAACCTTCCAGGCAATAAGACATCTGTGGCCTCTACAATGTCTGCATCAATATCATAATCACTTAAAATATGTTGTAGTTTTTTTACACGTTCATCATCTGTTCCAAGCACAACGGTCGTAAAATGCCCTTCATTCCATCTATCAATTTCAGTTTTTAACAACTGCATCTGTCCGTGGAAATCTTGCATCGTTTTACATGTCACATTCACAATGTTTTGAGGATGTGTGTGTGCTATATGGCGTAAGAATAACGTTAAATATACAAAACTTCTTTTTTTATTATGAAGAAACTCCTCAAATGAGTGGGAGAAAGATAAATCCTGAATAATTGTTCCTTCGCCAAGAAGTGAGATATACCATTCCGCTTCTTCTGTTTCAAGATGTGATGCTGTTTCTTGAATACGGGAAATCTCATCTAAAATTACAACACCGTTTTCTGGTAAATAATCTATCAGACTAGCAGGTTCTTTATAGAAAATAGATAAATATTTAAACATTTGTTCTATACTTTGCCCGTTTTTCAACATTTCAATTTCATGACTAACCGTCTCAAGTACAGCAGTCTTTAATTTATCATCGGAAAGCTTTTGCATCGTCTTAGTCAAACCTTCTTCAAGATGCTTAATTCCCGATTTCAATTCTTCCTGTGAAAATAAAAACTCTGTTGCCGGACCAAACCGAACACTTTCCCTTTTATCTTGAGAGCGCTGTTCTTCCACATCAAATAATCGAATAGAATCAACCTGTGTATCAAAGAATTCAATACGAAATGGTAATTCTTCAGTTAATGGGTAAATATCTAATATTCCCCCGCGCAAACTAAACTCTCCTGGAGCTTCTACCATCGACTTACGCTCGTAGCCAATATGATGTAAGGTATGCAAGAGTGCATCTAAATCAATCTCTTGCCCTAGATTGATTTCAATTTGCCTTTGCTTCCATAATTCTTTTATTGGTAAAAACCTACGCAGCCCTGCAACTGGCGCTACAATAATCCCATTCTCTCCCGCAGCTAAGCGATTTAACACTTCAATACGCTGCGCCTTCAATTCTGGACTTGCAACACCAACTTCCGATGCTATCAATTCATTTACCGGATATAGCCAAACATCCTTTTCACCAAGTAACGCCACTAAATCTTCATGTACTTTTTGTGCTTGGTATAAATTGTGCGTCACAATAAGTTGTGATTGCTTTGTTTTTTTATATAAAGCTGCCATTAATAATGAACGAGAGGATGTTGCCATACCCGATACAAGTTGTTCTTTCAACCCATCTTCTAGCCCATTAATAACCGATTGTATTTCTTCATTTTTATAAAATTGCTCTAATAAACCTATCATTTTCAAAACTCCTCTCAACATAAAGAGCAAGTTACTATATTTTATGCAAATATTTTGGAAAAAGAAAACAGAAAAATGCTTTGGACATGCCAAAGCGACAACATTTTATTGCAGAAATTTTTCATATTCATAATACTTAGGATAAGATGCGAGCGTTTCTTGACACGATTCACAAATCGTTTTTATATATATATTTCCATTCTCATGAAAATGAATCATATCCACTACTTCTTGCTCTGTTAGTTGAAACAAAACGTCGCTATATACTTTTTCTGCGATAATGGAGCCCACATTACTTCCGCAATGTCTACAGTAATAATAACCTTCCATACTAGCCTCCTGAATATCCAATTTCTACTAGTATGGGATAAAACAAAATAAAATATTCCAGATTGTGCGCTTAACTATTAAAAGTATTCATGATTTGGAGAAAAGGTTTATTTAACCATTCCTCACATGCATTCGCTGCATTTTCAATGGATTGATTAACGCCAGATATTTCTTCAGATGTAAAACGTCCTAATACGTAATCCACTACTTTCATCCCATTTTTCGGACGATCGATTCCCATACGGATACGTTGAAATTCTTGTGTCCCTAAATGTGAAATTGTTGATTTCACACCATTATGTCCACCCGCACTACCTTTCATGCGAAGGCGTAACTTACCTACAGGAATATCTAAATCATCGTACATAACAATGAAGTCCTCAACATCAATTTTATAATAATCCATGAGCGGACGGATACTTTCCCCAGATAAATTCATATATGTAAGTGGCTTTAGTAAGATTACTTTTTCCCCATTAACAAAGCCAGCGCCAAATACTCCTTTAAACTTTTGTTCATTCAAAGAAATACTCCAACGCTTTGCAAGTTCATCGATCGCCATAAATCCAATATTATGCCTTGTTAATTCATATTCTCTACCTGGGTTCCCAAGTCCTACTATTAATTTCATTCTTGTACCACTACTTTCTTTTTTCGATACGAAAAGACGTAACCAAGCTTGGTTACGTCTCATTCTATCCAATTAATTGAATAATACACTTACAGATTCTTCTTCGTATACACGAATGATTGCTTCTCCGATTAATGGAGCAACTGAAAGTTCATGTACTTTATCAATTTTCTTCTCTTCTGGTAATACAATAGAGTTCGTTACAACTAACTCTTTAATATTCGAATTTTGAATACGCTCAATTGCTGGGCCAGATAATACTGGGTGTGTACAGCAAGCATATACTTCAGAAGCACCGTTCTCAACAAGAGCGTTTGCCGCTAATGTAATTGTACCAGCTGTATCAATGATGTCATCAATTAAAATTGCTGTTTTGCCTTCGATGTTACCGATAATGTTCATTACCTCCGATACATTCGGACGAGGACGACGCTTATCAATAATAGCGATTGGCGCTTTTAGGCGATCCGCCATTTTTCTAGCACGCGTTACACCACCGTGATCAGGAGATACGATTACGATATCTTTAAGGCCTTTTGCTTCAAAGTAATCTGAAAGAATCGGTACACCCATTAAGTGGTCGATCGGGATATCAAAGAATCCTTGAATTTGTGGAGCATGTAAATCTAGAGTGATTACACGAGTTGCACCTGCTGTTTCAAGCAAGTTTGCTACAAGTTTCGATGTAATTGGTTCACGAGAACGCGCTTTACGGTCTTGACGCGCATAACCATAGTAAGGAATAACAATATTAATTGTTTTTGCAGATGCACGTTTCAATGCATCAATCATAATAAGTAATTCCATGATATGTTCGTTTACTGGGAAGCTTGTAGATTGAATAATGAATACATCGCAACCACGGATACTTTCTTCAATGTTAATTTGAACTTCTCCATCACTAAAACGATCAACAGAACATTTTCCTAGTCCTACTCCAATATGCTTTGCGATTTGCTCAGCAAGTTCCTTATTAGAGTTTAAAGAGAATACTTTCAAATTAGAATTTAGATATTGAGTCGACATCTAGATTAACCCTCCACATTATGATTTTTTCTTATTCAGCAATTGATCAACATAGTCTTCTTTGTTAACTTGACGTGCACGTGCTACTGATAATGCTTTTGATGGAACATTCTCTGTTATTGTAGAGCCTGCTGCCACATAAGCACCATCTTCAACTGTTACAGGAGCAACAAGGTTTGAATTACATCCAATAAATACCCCGTTACCAATTACAGTTTTAAACTTATTCTTGCCATCGTAGTTCACCGTAATTGAACCACAACCAAGATTCACGTCTTCTCCAACTTGTGCATCCCCGATATAACTTAAGTGTGAAGCTTTACTTCTATTACCAAAAACAGTTTTTTTGATTTCTACGAAGTTTCCAACGCGCACTTCATCTCCAATAACTGAATCTGGACGAATATGTGCAAATGGACCAACCGATACTTCTGTACCAAGTTTGCTGTCATGTACAGTAGATTGACGAATTACCGTACGATCTCCAATTTCACTATCGCGAATTACTGTATGCGGTCCAATTTCACAATCAGAACCAATTACAGTGTTACCCTCAATAACCGTTCCTGGGTGAAGAACTGTATCACTACCAATAATTGCATCCGCAGAAATGTATGTGTTACTTGGATCAATAATTGTAACACCATTTACCATGTTCTTTCGGTTGATACGATTTTTCATAATAATTTCCGCTTGCGATAGAGCGACTCTGTCGTTAACACCTAACGTTTCATCGAAGTGCTCTGTTTGATAAGCTGATACAATATGACCTTCATTCTTTAAAATTTCAATAACGTCCGGAAGGTAATATTCGCCCTGTACATTATCATTTGAAACTTTAGAAAGTGAAGCAAATAAAGCTTTATTATCAAAACAATACGTACCTGTATTAATTTCTTTAATAGCTAATTCTTTTTCATTTGCATCCTTATGCTCAACAATCTTTTCAACATGACCATTCTCATTACGAACGATACGGCCATATCCAGCAGGCTCTTCTATGTACGCTGTTAGTACCGTCGCCATTGCTCCCGCTTCTTCGTGTTGCTGAAGCAATGCTTCCATCGTTTCAGCAGTTATTAGAGGTGTATCACCACAAATAACTAAAGTTGTTCCTTCTTCATTTGCAAGTACACTTGCAGCTTGATCGACAGCATGAGCTGTACCAAGTTGTTCTGCTTGTAATGCAAACTCACTTACGTTTCCTAGCTGTTCTTGTACCTTTTCAGCACCATGTCCAACGACTGTTACAAGTTTCTGCAATCCTAATTGAGATACTTCATTGACTACATGTTGTACCATTGGTTTTCCACATACAGGATGCAGCACTTTGTATAGCTTGGACTTCATACGTGTGCCTTTACCTGCAGCTAGAATCACTGCAAATCTGTTTGACATATAGACCCTCCATCGCAACCTATTTATCCATTAACGATATTATCCTAAATCATCATATATTTCAAGAAACACATTTTAACTATTAAATTTTACCATAATTCTTATACGATGTTTTACTCTTTAGTATCTTTTTTAAGAAATAAGCTATACTATTTAAAATGATTTTCAAAAAATTAGAAGTTTCTTCTCTTTTTCTAAATGGATTTCGAATTTTACGAATACAAATTATATGAAATCAAAAAAAACAAACTCCTGTAAATGCTTACAGGAGTTTGCTACAAAATTATAAGGCTTTCTTTCAAAAGCCCTTTTCATTCGAATTTTACGAAGCGCCTGCTTCTTCAAACTCAACCTCTTCTAACTCGCCTAAACGGTGATACTCTGTTAAAACCGCATCTTGAATTTTAGAGCGTGTATTAGAATTAATTGGATGTGCAATGTCACGGAATTCTCCATCTGGAGTACGTTTACTTGGCATTGCTACAAATAATCCATTATTACCATCAATTACACGAATATCATGAACAACAAATTCATGGTCTAGAGTAATAGAGGCAATTGCTCTCATGCGGCCTTCTGTGTTTACGCGGCGTAATCTTACGTCAGTCACTTCCATCTTGTGTTCACCACCCTTTTCTAAATAAGCGATATATTTGTATAAATTCCACAAATTTTCTATTTTCCCTTTAATTTTTTTAAAATTTTTAAGATAAAAATTTTTAAAAAAGTTGAATATAAGGATTAGTAGAGGTTATCGCTTACAAAGAGTTACTTAACTAGGGCAATTACTTCGATTTCAACAGAAACATCTTTCGGTAATTTTGCTACTTGTACACAAGAACGCGCTGGTTTATGAGTAGAGAAATAAGAACCGTATACTTCATTAACAGCATTAAAATCATCCATATCCTTTAAGAATACTGTTGTTTTTACCACTGTATCAAATGAAGCACCTGCTTCTGCTAATACCGCTTGTAAATTTTCAAATACTTGCTCTGTTTGTACTGTTACATCTCCTGTTACAAGTTCTCCACTTGCCGTTAACGGAATTTGTCCTGAACTATAGAACATATTATTTACAATAATCCCTTGTGAATATGGTCCGATTGCCTGTGGTGCTTTGCTTGTTTGAACAACTTTCATACTTTTCACCCTTTTATTATTTATTTTTACTCTTTAAAAATAGTGTACCAAAGGCAGTTTGTCCATCTATTTTGTAATTTATAAATAGGAATAAAAAAAGGTAAAGCTATCTGCTTTACCTTTTTACTCAGCCTCTACAAGCCCTTTATCAAATGGTGCAAGTGAATAATTTCCCTTTTCCACTTGAATCGCTTTTTCTTTCACATCAACTTCTGACAGACGAATTAATGATACAAAGTTATTAATAAGTCTTTCTTCAATATCCGTAGACTCTACTAATACGCCAATTCCAACAACATTAGCTTTAAACTCTTCTAGCATGCTCATCATGCCTTGAATGGTTCCGCCAGCTTTCATAAAGTCATCAATAATTAAAACATTGGATCCTTCTGGAAGGCTACGCTTTGCTAAAGTCATCGTTTGGATTCGCTTAGAGGAACCTGATACATAGTTAATACTAACAGTGGGTCCTTCTGTTACCTTATTATCTTTTCTCGCAATTACTACCGGTACATCTAAGTAGTTCGCCACTGCATAAGCAAGTGGAATTCCTTTTGTCGCTACCGTCATAACTGCGTCAATTGATTGCCTAGCAAAAACCGAAGCGAACAAACGACCCGCGCCATTAATTTGACGAGGATTACTTAAAAGATCCGTCATATATAAATAACCAC
Source organism: Bacillus sp. NPDC060175 (assembly GCF_042728695.1). Taxonomy (NCBI): domain Bacteria; kingdom Bacillati; phylum Bacillota; class Bacilli; order Caryophanales; family Bacillaceae; genus Bacillus; species Bacillus sp. NPDC060175. The sequence continues at coordinate 15,247 of NZ_JBHWYR010000040.1, read as the reverse complement.
CTGGCAAAATACGATCCGGATTTTCAAATAAGCTACAAAGCTCATTAATAATCAGATTTGCCTCCTCTTCACTTATATATGGAATATATTTCACTCCTCCTGCTGCTCCTGGTACCGTTTGCAATGTGCCGACTCCTTGTTGTTCAAACGTTTGCTTAATAATAACTAAATCTTCACTAATGGAAGATTTAGCCGATTGATACCTTTCAGCAAAAAAAGTGAGAGAAACTAGCTGACGAGGATTTTGTAACAAGTAATAAGTCAGATCAACCAATCTTGTACTTCGTCTAATTTTCACACTCTCACCTCAAATCACGAATATTCTAAACAAATCATACCGTATTATACGTCTTTATTCAAGTGTTTCTCGCTCTCCTAATAAACGAACTGCATATACTTGTTCGCAAAATCCCTTTAATCCGTTATATATACGATGCATTCGCGAATCATGGTGTACAAGACCAAATACAGTTGGACCACTTCCACTCATTAATACGGCATCTGCACCGAAGCGTTTCATCTGTGCTTTAATACGTGCAACCTCAGGATGCATCACAAACGTCACATCTTCTAAAACGTTACCAACAGTATCACAAATTCCTTTATAGTCCCCGTCATTAATGACTTCAACCATTTTATCTACATTTGGATGTGTAACACGATTTAATTTTAAATTTCCGTATACGTCAGCAGTAGATACACCAATATGAGGCTTTGCTAAAATAACCCAACAAGAAGGTGGAGTTTTTATATGTTCAATTTTTTCTCCTCTTCCAGTGGCAACTGCAGTTCCGCCATATACACAGAAAGATACATCTGACCCAATTTCTGCGCCAAGCTCTGCTAATTCCTCAATTGTCAGCCCTAAATTCCATAACTTATTAAGGCCACGTAATGTCGCTGCTGCATCACTACTTCCACCTGCTAATCCAGCGGCTACTGGAATCGTTTTTTCAATAGTAATAGATACACCTTTTTTTACATTAAACTTCTCTTTTAATAATTTTGCTGCTTGATAAGCTAAATTGCGTTGGTCGTCTGGGACATACCGATTATGGGACAAAATTTCAATACGGTCTTCTGCTAATTCCATTAGCTCTAAACGATCTGCTAAGTCGATTGTTGTCATAATCATTTTCACTTCATGATATCCATCTTGTCTTTTTCCCAGTACATCTAACGACAGATTAATCTTTGCTGGTGCTTTCACTAGTAGCTTCAATCTATTCACCCACTCTATGTACTCAATCTTTTATCGTTTATTTTACCATAAATTTATAGTAAGACGATGAAACTTCCCTAATTATAACGAAAAGCATTCAGAATGAAACTACTTATGTCAAATGATGGCACCTTTTAGCGTGCAAAAAGCCGAGGAATCTCTCCTCGGCTACCGTAGCATAGAAAGTATCTTACAACTACTGGTTTCGTTTCATTAATTGCTGTTCTGCAATTTCTATAGCACGTTTTACCATATTACCAGCATCTTTCGCACGAATTCCGCCCCATCCTTCTTTCTGAACAACATCATAAAAGCCAAGCTCTTTTGCAAGCTCTTCTTTAAATTGATTTGACATGACTCCTCTTCGTCTACTCAATGCAGAGTCCCTCCTTATTTTGCTACGGTATAATTAGTATGCAAAATAATATAGCTTTTCATTTGTGGGAATATATGTAACAAGTAACACATTAATTATAAAATGCTTCATTATGAGGTTCATCGTAAAATGTTAACTCTACTGTCTCTGTTAAAACATCTGCATAACTATAAGATACACGTTGCAATGCATCTTCTTGCTGATCTAACTGGACAACAAACACAGAACGATACGTTTCTGCAAGTACACCCGATTGCTCCACAGTTTTTCTTCTTCCGCTATTCGCCTTTAACACAAGTCGTTGTCCAAGATGGTGATCTAATTCGCTTTTAATTTCATCTAAACGTTTTGACATATACCTTGCTACACCTCGCTGTAATTTAGATTGAACACTTAAAACACGATATATCTCTCCCAATTATTAACCGCAATTTACAGACAATATCATTATAAAAGCATCATGCGTTCGAATAGATAGAAGAAATGCTATATTGTACAAGTATCATTGTATAGTCTGCACATTCTTGTCGCTTTTTATCCAGATTCATTTAAATCATTTCCACATAAAAAAGCAAGATACGTATGTACCTTGCTCATTCATCATAATGTTGAAAGGGTAATCCCGTTCGTAAAATCCCTCTTGTTTCAATTCCGCCTAGTCCCTTTTCACCAGTAATTGTATTACGCACAACGTCCCATACATTGACTCTTTCCATAAATGAGGTGAAACTAACTTTGCCAACTACATATACCGGATCTAGAGCATGAATATTAATTCTAGACGGTGAACTAGCAAAATTAGCACCTGCTCGAATCAACGCCTCAAAGTGTGATTGACAAGCCCCAGCAAAAATAACGAGTTGATCTAATGATGGATACTTTTTCCGTACTTCTCGAACAGCCTGTACAAAATGTCTAGAATGCCTATATGCTGCTAAATCTCCCATAACCCCTTTTGACTTTGTATATGCATCATGTCCTGTAATAACTAAAATGTCTGGGCGAAAATGATCTATTAAGTCTACTACCTTTTCATGCATCTCCGTTTCCTTACAATGAATACCTTGAACAGGAACGCCTATTTTATTATATAAATCTAAGCACTTGCGCAAATATAAAGGATCTCCATCTATATGCAATACACGCCCTGGCATTTGAAAATAATTCACTTCACTTGTATATCCACCAGTTGAATTATGTTCATGTCTTTGTTTCATCAACACGTAATCTTGCTGAAACAACCGGTAAGTACGCTCCATCGTTTCTTTTGCACGCTTCACTCTATTTTTATGTTCTCGTTGATCTATACTAACTAAATCTGCAAGTGGTGCATCCGCCACAAGTCTAATTTCCTCTCCAAATAATATTGCTATCTCGCCTTTTATTTCTATAATACGAAAAAGAATATCCCTATTATAAGAATATCGTTCAACTAATTCTCCAACATGTAAAGCCATTCTCCTACCTCCAAACTCGTTAGGCCATCTTACCTGTTTTTAAAGTATGAATTTAGGAAAGGAAAGGTGACAAAAGGGACAGTTCAAGTTGAACTGTCCCTTTCATATTCTTATGACAATTTATGAAGAATTAATGCATTACTTAATGTTGCAAACTCTTCGATAGATAGCGTTTCGCCTCTTCGCTTCGGATCAATTCCTACTTCTGTTAAAATTCGATCCAACAGCTCTTTATCTTTCGGGAAACCATTTAAATTATTTGATAAATTATTCATTAAAGTTTTACGACGCTGTGCGAAACTTGCTCGTACTACTTCAAAGAAGAAAGTTTCATCTGTCACTTCTACAACTGGTTTAGGACGCTTTAGAAGACGGATAATCGCAGAATCAACATTTGGTTGTGGCACAAACACTGTACGCGGTACAGTCATAACTGTTTCTACCTCTGTATAATACTGAATGGCAATTGATAAAGAACCATACTCTTTCGTTCCTGGTTTAGCAGCTAAACGATCCCCAACTTCTTTTTGCATCATAACAACAAATCCACGAACCGGTAATTTTTCTTCAAGCAATTTAAATAAGATTGGCGTTGTAATATAGTATGGTAAGTTAGCTACTACCATTACATCTTGCCCTTCTTCAAATTGCTCACTAAACACTTCATGTACATCTGCTTTTAGTACATCTTTATTTATAACTGTAACGTTGCTATATGGAGCTAACGTCTCGTCTAAAATTGGTAATAATCTCTGATCAATTTCAAAAGCCACTACTTTTTTAGCACGCTTCGCCAATTGCTCTGTTAACGCACCGATACCTGGTCCAATTTCAATTGCGCCACTTTCTGAACCGATTTCTGCGTGATCAACGATACGATTTAATACATTTGTATCAATTAAAAAATTTTGTCCTAAACTTTTTTTGAATGAAAATCCATACTTTTCAACAATGTCTTTCGTACGATTTGGTGTTGCGATATCCTTCATTTTTTTTCCTCCTGTATTACTTGCTTATAAGCTTCTGCAAATGATTCCTTTGAAACTTGAAACATTTGTAAACGTTTATGTAACTGTTTTGCGTTTGTATAACCAATCTTTAATAGCTTACCCACTCTTTCTCTGCGACTCTTTGCCATTTCTCCGCCCACTAAGCCCGCATCGACTAGATCACTCCAACTAATTTCACTTGTGTAAGCTTCCATTTCTTCATGTATATTCTCTAAAGCACGGCGAATCGACTCATTAGAAGCATGTTCGATTCCAACGCCTTTCTTCCTTTTCGCAAGTGCTTCTTCCTTCGGTAAAAAAGCATGCTTACATCCAGGAACTTTGTCAGAAATAATCTTTCGAATACGCTCTCCAGGATAATCCGGATCTGTGAAAATAATAACGCCTCGTTTTTGCTGCGCTAATTTAACTTGCTCAATAACATGATCACCGATTGCTGAACCGTTCGTTTCGATTGTATCTCCATCAACAGCACGTTTAATCGCAACTGTATCATCTTTACCTTCTACAACGATAATCTCTTTAATTTTCATGCTTGCCTCCACACTCGTTTCATCTCTACTTAGTAAAACAAAAAAATGACGACTTTTCCATTATTATTTTCCTAATCTTACATTTTAAAAAGTAGAAGAGAAAAATCTTTGTTCACTCCCCTTATTGTAACACTTCTATCTCTATCTTAATTTATCCGCAATATTTCTACACTTATGTTATGAGTAAATAGTGGGTTCTTATCATTTCTATTGTCTCTCTTCTCAAAAAACAAAAAAAGAATGGGACTCCCCATTCTTTTTTATTCAACACCAAATAAGGCCTTGGCATTCTTTGTTGTTATTTGTGCTACTTCGTCATAAGAAATTCCTTTTAAATTCGCAATTTCTTCTGCTACCAGTTTTACATAACTCGGTTCATTTCGTTTCCCCCGAAATGGATGTGGTGTTAAATATGGACAATCTGTCTCTATCAATAATTTTTCTAACGGAATCTCCATAGCAACTTCTTTCGGTTTCTTGGCATTTTTAAATGTTACTGGCCCACCTAATGAAATTAAAAAGTTCATATCGACACATCGCTGCGCTACTTCTACACTACCGCTAAAGCAATGCATAATGCCTCCTACTTCAGCTGCATTCTCTTCCTCTAGGATATCAACAATATCTTGAGTTGCATCACGGTTATGTATAATAATCGGTAATTTCACCTTTTTTGCTAATGCAATTTGTTTACGGAATACTTCCTTCTGTATTTCTTTTGGAGACTTATCCCAGTGATAATCTAATCCCATTTCTCCAATTGCAACTACTTTAGGGTGAGCAGCTAATTCTTCTAACCAAGCTAAATGTTCTTCATTCATGTCGATTGCATCAACGGGATGCCATCCAACTGCAGCGTAAATAAAATCATAAGCCTCTGCTAATTCAATTGCTTTCTTTATCGTTACTTCATCAAATCCAACAACAACTGTATATGTAACTCCCGCTTCTTTCATTCTCGCGATAACTTCTTGTAAATCTTCTTCAAATTGCTCTGCATTTAAATGTGAATGTGTATCAAACAACATAATAAATAACTCCTTTTATATTGAAATCAATTCTCTCATAGAAAAACTACACTCTTTCTAACTTAACGATAACAATACTACAATTTTAATGCAAAAAAAGGGGATGTAAAAAGAAAAAAGATGCTTCACCAATGTTACACGTGAAACATCCTTTTCTTGTCTCAATTACTTGATTTTTGTACCATTTGGTAAATTCTGGTCAATTGATGCTAATGACAATACGCCATTCTCTTCACCTGCTAAAATCATACCTTGTGATAATTCACCACGTAATTTTACAGGTTTTAAATTCGTTACACAAATAACCTTTTGACCTTTTAGTTCTTCTGGGGAATAGAATTTAGCAATCCCAGAAACCACTTGACGCTTCTCTGTACCTAAATCAAGCTGAATTTTTAACAACTTATCTGCTTTTTTCACAGGTTCAGCGGATATTACTTCAGCTACTCGTAATTCTACTTTAAAGAAATCATCAATTGTAATTTCTTCTACCTTTGGTTCTTCTGCTTTTTTCTCTTCTACTTTAGGAGCAGAACCTTGCATTTGTTCTTTAATATACCCCACTTCTACTTCCATTTCCAAACGAGGGAAAATAGGGTTTCCTTTTTCTACTTTTGTTCCAGCTGGAATACATCCAATTGTAGATAGGCTTTCCCAAGATTTATGCGCCTCTTCAGTAAGTCCAAGTTGAGCAAACATCTTACTTGGTGCTACTGTTAGGAATGGCATAAGCATAATACCCGTTTGACGAAGTACCTCAGCTAAGTGGGCCATTACAGACGCAAGTTTTTCACGATCATTCTCATCCTTCGCTAATACCCATGGCTGCGTTTCATCAATATATTTGTTCGTACGGCTAACTAATTGCCAAATGGAACTTAGCGCTACAGAGAATTCCATATTCTCCATTGCCTCTTCTACTTTTTTCAATGTATCTTTGGCAAATGTCACTAGCGTTTCATCGAACTCAGTTACATTTGCTTTAAATGCAGGGATTTCCCCGTTAAAGTATTTATCAATCATAGCTACTGTACGATTTAATAAGTTCCCTAAATCATTCGCTAAATCAAAGTTGATTCGTTCAACAAATCCTTCTGGTGTGAATACTCCATCAGATCCAAATGGAACTTCGCGAAGTAAGTAGTAACGCAATGCATCCAATCCGTAACGATCGATTAGTGTAACTGGATCTACTACGTTTCCTTTTGACTTACTCATTTTTCCATCCTTCATTAAAATCCAGCCATGAGCAAAGACTTTCTTCGGAAGTGGTAAATCTAAAGCCATTAAAATAATTGGCCAATAAATTGTATGGAAACGAACGATTTCTTTCCCAACTAAATGGACATCTGCTGGCCAGAATTTTTTATACTTCTCTTCATTTTCTGTTCCATATCCTAATGCAGTAATGTAATTAGACAACGCATCTACCCATACGTAAACAACGTGTTTTGGGTTACCTGGAACACGAACTCCCCAGTCAAATGAAGTACGAGAAACAGCTAAATCTTCTAATCCTGGTTTAATGAAGTTATTAATCATTTCATTTTTACGGGACTCCGGCTGAATGAAATGAGGGTTATCTTCATAGAACTTTAATAGTCGGTCTACATATTTACCCATTCTAAAGAAATAAGATTCTTCGCGAACAAGTTCTACAGCATGACCACTATCTGGGCTTTTTCCACCAACTACTTTGTCACCTTCCATAATTGGATCTATTAATTGATGCGCTGTATAGAATGTTTCATCTTGTACAGAATACCAACCTTCATATTCATCAAGATAAATATCGCCTTGATCTACTAGCTGCTTGAAGATTTTCTCAACAACATCTTTATGACGATCTTCAGTTGTACGAATAAAATCATCATAAGAGATATCCATCTTCTCCCAAAGTTCTTTAATCCCTGATACAATGTTATCCACATATGCTTGTGGTGTAACATTTAGTTCTTCTGCTTTCTTTTGGATCTTCTGTCCATGCTCATCAGTTCCTGTTAAATAATGAACATTATATCCTTGCATACGCTTATATCGTGCCATCGCATCTCCTGCTACTGTCGTATAAGCATGTCCAATGTGTAACTTTCCACTTGGATAATAAATTGGGGTAGTAATATAAAAGGACTTATTTTCCTCTTTCATCGTTTTGGACCTCCCGAATAACCTCATATGTATTTATAAACAGTATATCAAAAACTCACATATAAAAACGAGTTAATGCTCGATATCTTTATCATCTATTACTCATATTCAAAAAAATATACAATATTTTTTCCGAAAAGTATAAACATTATAAAAAAATAATACGAAACAATTGTAGAAATGACTTACATTCTATTATATATAAGAAGTATAAAAATCTATAAATCTTTTTTTAAAATATAGAATTTAAGAATTGACGGAAATGTAAATGATTGGTATCATATGTCCATAGGGTATTTTGTCGAAAAATGACGAATCAAAAAATAGACTCGAAACTTATAAACTATTTATTTAGGAGGAAAATAATTATGAAATCTACTGGTATCGTTCGTAAAGTTGATGAATTAGGTCGTGTAGTAATCCCAATCGAATTACGCCGTACTTTAGGTATTGCAGAAAAGGATGCTCTTGAAATCTACGTTGATGAAGAAAAAATCATCTTAAAAAAATATAAACCAAACATGACTTGCCAAGTAACTGGTGAAGTATCTGATGGTAACCTATCTTTAGCTGAAGGTAAAATTATCTTAAGCAAAGAAGGCGCTGAACAGGTCTTAAACGAACTTCAAGATTATATCGAAACAGCAAAATAAGCTTCTCAATTATGAGAAGCTTATTTTTTATCAACATGATAGATTTGATATACGTCTCGTTTCGACAAATCTCGGTCTTTAGCGACTGTTTTTATCGCTTCTTTTGAATTCATACCTTTTTCATTTATATAATGTTCAATATGATTATATACTGAAATGGCTTCCCACCATTGTTCTTCTTGAGTAGGTTCTTCTGTTGAACCCGCTACTAAAATACAAAACTCACCACGAACTTCATTTTGCTTCGTCCACTCAATCGCTTCTTCAATTGTTCCACGAATAAACTCTTCAAATTTCTTCGTTAGCTCACGACATAATACGATTTCCCTATTTCCTAATACTTCTTGCATAGAGATTAAAGTGTCATCTAAACGATGCGGTGCCTCGTAAAACATCATTGTAGTTGGAATATAGCGTAGTTTTTCTAATTCAAGCTTACGTCCCTTTTTATTTCTTTGCAGGAAACCATAGAAATAAAAATGTTTTGTCTCAAGTCCTGATGCAATTAATGCTGTAAGAGCTGCATTTGCCCCAGGAAGCGGGATAACATGATATTGTTCTGCTACAGCCTCTACAACGATATCATAACCAGGATCTGAAATACATGGCATACCAGCATCGCTCACAATGGCTACAGTCTTACCTTCTTCTAACTTATCTAAAATTTTCTGTCCACTTACTCCTTTATTATGCTCATGATAACTCATAACTGGTGTTTCAATTTCAAAATAATTACAAAGCTTCTTCGTTTGCCTTGTATCTTCCGCAGCAATAAGATCTGCCTCTTTTAAAATTCGGATTGCACGAAATGTCATATCCTCTAAATTTCCGATTGGAGTCGGTACTAAATATAAAACTCCCTTTTCATTTTGCTGAAAGCTTTTTTGCTGCCACATAGCGTTCTCCTTTTTGCATATATTCTTCTTTTTGTTTCCTCGTTAACTGTTTAAAGTGATATTCAGCTTGCATAGCCGTTCGTTTATCCTCATGACCCTCTACATATTTTAAACTAACTGGAAGCCTAGCGCGTGTATATCTAGCACCTTTCCCACTATTATGGGTCTGAATCCGTTTTTCTATATGATTTGTATATCCAGCATAATAACTTCCATCAGAACACTCCACCACATAAAAACAATGATTATTCTTCTCCATATAAAATTGAACGAAGCTCCTTTGTATATTCGTTGTTTTCTTCATATACAAAAAGAGGTGGTAAGATTTTCAAATCTGCATTCCCATCCTTAATTCCTTCAATTAACAATGTATTCGCTTCTTTACCAGCCTTAGGATAAACAAATCGCACACGTTTCGGTTCGATTTTGTATTTACGCATTAATGTGACGATGTCGAGCAAACGACCTGGACGATGTACAAATGCTACTTTCCCACCTTGTTTCACTAACTGGCTACTTGCATATACAACATCCTCTAATGTGCACATAATTTCATGACGAGCTATCGCTAAATGTTCATTGATATTCTTCTCAGAAGTTTGTGGTGTTTGAAAATAAGGAGGATTACATGTTACAACATCATATTGATGACGTCCAAGTTTCTCCGGCATATCTTTCAAATCTCCATGGATTAAATGAATTCTTTCTTCTAAATTATTATATTGAACGCTTCTTATTCCCATATCATATAAGCGCTCTTGAATTTCTACACCTGTAATTTTCCCTTTTGTCCTTGTACTTAATAAAAGAGGGATAACTGCGTTACCTGTACACAAATCAAGTAAATTACCTTTTTGAATTGGCACCCAAGCAAAATCTGCAAGTAAAACAGCATCCAAAGAAAAATTAAATACTGATGGACTTTGTACAATCTTCATATCTTGCGCTAATAAGTAATCTAAACGCTCATCTTCATATAAATTCATATATTGCTCCCTTTCTTACAATTAACCTACCCTATTTCATCCTCTATTAATGTAAAAATAAATTTCATTCTACTCTCATGTATAAAAAATTACCTTTCCAATTATATTGGAAAGGTAATCTCACTTTTTATTTAAAAATGACAGACAGAATAAACAATCTCCCTCTTTACGTACACTTCCATAATGTAGATTACAAATATGAAAACCTTCTTGATATAGTCTCGCTAGGTTATCGTAGCCTTCACCAATATCTGTCTTCGCCTTCATTTCTTTGCGTTTTTGAGTTTTTTGTTTTTCCTTGTTCTGCACTTCTTCAAAACGATGTCGCAAATTTTCATTTTCCATTTTTATATGTTGGTTTTCTTCCAATAATTCTGCAAGATGTTGTTTTAATTCTCCCAACTGTTTGTATAAATGTCCAATTTGCTCTTCCATACTAGAAACCGATGCAAAAATATCCTTTTTCTCCACAAGCACCCACCTCATTAATCTGTGGTTTGACTCGAAACGACCCCTTTATTAATTAATTCATCTAACGTATATTCTACTATCCGTTCCTTGTCTACTAGTTCCACTTGAATTAATCTTTCTAAAATATTTAATCCGATAACACGGCCAGTACCTTGCGGTGTTTGTATACGTTGATCTAAATCAGGAAGTTGTTCCTTTGCTGCCTCATATTCATCATTCTCATATTTTAAGCAACACATTAAGCGACCACATAAACCAGAGATTTTTGCAGGGTTTAATGATAAATTTTGATCCTTTGCCATTTTAATGGATACAGGTTCAAAATCTCCTAAAAAAGTAGAACAACAAAGCATACGACCACATGGACCAATACCACCAAGCATTTTTGCTTCGTCACGAACGCCAATCTGTCTCAGCTCAATTCTTGTCCTAAAAATTGCCGCTAAGTCTTTCACTAGTTCCCGGAAATCAATCCGTCCATCCGCAGTAAAGTAAAAAATAATCTTATTACGATCGAACGTATACTCTACATCTACAAGCTTCATATCAAGATTATGTTCTCCTACCTTTTGTTGACAAACTTGATATGCTTCTTTCGCAGCATGTCTATTCTCTTCAACAATGGTACGATCATTTTCATTTGCAATACGAATAACTTTTTTAAGCGGTAATACAACGTCGTTTTCATCAACTTGCTTTTTGGTAATAACTACTTTTCCATATTCAATACCTCTTACCGTTTCTACAATTACAAACTCATTTTCTGAGATATCGAACTGATTTGGATCAAAGTAATATACCTTTCCGGCCTTCTTAAAGCGAACACCTACTACATCATACAAAACGGTCATCCCTCCTGCAACCGCAACACTAACTGTTCGAACACAAGCTGCGCATTTACATTAGCGTTGATTCTATTTTTTGCCTCTAATATATTAAAGAGAGCTGATACAATGCGCTTCTGAGCATAAGAAAAGGATTCGAACATCTCTTTCTGCTCATGAAAAACAAGACGATCTTCTTCTCCAAGTTGAACATATAATAAATCCTTATAAATAAGGAGTAACATATCTAAGCCTTGCTGTAATTGTTCTTTCTCTCCAAAGTGCTTTCCCCATTTTTCTTGTACAAAAAAAATAGAGGCCTTATCTTTTTCGAGCGCTTCACATAATTTTATCACTAAAGCTCTCGCTTGTGCAAACCATTCATCATTACACATTAATAAAGCTTCTTCAAAACTATTCGTAAGCTGCGCAGCAAGTGTAGATAAAGAAACTGTAATACCTTCTTCCTCTAACCTCTTAATTAAAGATTCTGTAAGCAACGGCCTAAACGTAACAACTTGACAACGAGATAAGATTGTATTTAAAATCTGATGACTTTGTTCAGTAAGTAAAATAGCTGTTGTATCACTACTTGGTTCTTCTAAAAACTTTAAGAGCGTATTCGCTGCATTTGCTGTCATACGATCTGCATGCTCAATAATATATACTTTTTTATTTGCTTCTAATCCTGTTTTTGAAAACTCTTCTTGTAAATCATGAATTTGCTGCTTTTTAATAGATAATCCATCTGGTTTTACAATATGTAAGTTTGGGTAGTTACCTGAATCAATTCGGCGACAATTCGTACATACATGACAAGGCTCTACACCATTTCTTTGTGAACAGAGAAAACTTTTTGCCATTTGAATTGCTGTTGCGAACTTCCCAGTACCTTTTCCTCCCTCTAACAAGTAAGCATGGGATATACGCTCTTTTGCAATGCTATTCATCAACATTTTGACACCAATGGGCTGTATAGCAGAAAGCTGCTCCCACGTCTTCATCATAATGCATACCTCACTTATTTCATTCTTTCCTTCTATTATAACAATTTATCTTCTATAATCTGAACAACTTCTTCTATAAGTTTTTCCATTGGCTGATCAGCATTTACTAGTACAATGCGATTTGAAAAGCGTTCTACAACTTGTAAATAGCCTTCACGCACAAGTTTATGGAAAGAGATATCTTCCATATCTAGTCGATTCACCTCGCGGCCTGCATCTTTTGCAATTCGAGCTAACCCAACTTCTGGCTTAATATCTAAATAAATAGTTAAACCTGGCATACAATCTTCAGTTGCAAAGCGATTCATTTCGAATACTTTATCTACGCCTAATCCTCTTGCATAACCTTGATAAGCTAAGGAGCTATCAACAAAACGATCACATAGTACAAGATAGTTTTCCTCAAGCGCTGGCATAACTTTCTCCACTAAATGTTGTCTACGTGCAGCAGCATATAAAAGAGCCTCTGTACGTGCTTCCATCATCGTATATTCCTGCTTATGTAAAATTGTCCTAATCTCTTCAGAAATTGCAATACCACCTGGTTCCCTCGTTGCCATTACCTTTTGTTCCTTTTGCTCAAAGTACGGTAATAAGCTTTTAATTAATGTTGTTTTACCCGATCCTTCTGGCCCTTCAATTGTTACAAATAATCCCTTCATCCTAAAACCTACTTTCTATATCATACACGTTCATATATTTCGTACTGCCTTGGAAACGAGCCCCTGCTTTCTCTAAATGAGTAATTTGCTTTGTATGTTCTTGAGTAATCCTCTCTCCATACATGATCAATGGAATTCCAGGTGGATATGGAATCACCATTTCTGCTGCTATCATACCAACGGCTTCTTCTAGAGATACTAACTTCGTTTCGTATCTCTCTAATTGTTTATACGTATACGGTAAAGGGGAAATCTCCCCTTTATAAGTATACCGAATTGATGCTGTCTTGTCTTTTACCTTATATTGCTGCAAAGCTACTCGAATTATCTCTATAGCTTTCATATAACCCTCATTTACTTGTAACGGTAATATAAATAGGACGTTATATGGATCTGCCATTTCCGTATATATACCGACCTTTTCAAATACAGACTGTAATTCATACCCCGATAACTGACAGCGAGTTTGCACCGTAACCTTTAATTCATCTTGCGATGGATATTGCAAGATGGCTATTTGTGGGATAGATCGCAATCCTTCTTTAAATCGGCGTAAAAACTCAATGATTTCATCATGACCCTCTTCCTTTATAACTGCTATTGCAAAACGTGCTATATCAAGAGAAGCCATAATTGGATACGATGGGCTACTAGATTGTAGCATACTTAAATAGGAGGAAACTTTTTCTTCACTCACCAAACCGCTATTTATATGTAAATAAGATCCCATTGTCATCGCAGGTAATGTTTTATGTGCGGAATGAACCACAATATCCGCACCATAAACTAATGCTGACTTCGGGAAGGGGTCCCCTATACAAAAATGTGCCCCATGGGCTTCATCTACTAGAACAGGAATTTTATGTGCATGTGCGTAAGCGATACTTGCCTCTAAATCAATTCCCATACCATAGTAATTAGGATGTGTTAAAATAAGTGCTTTTGCATTTGGATACTTTGTAATTGCCTCCTTAATAATGTCATCATGAACACCTACTGGTACGTTATGTACTTCATCAATCCATGGGTTTAAAAAGACCGGATTAGCCCCTGCTAATTTCAAACCATTAATGATTGATTTATGACAATTTCTTTGTACGAGGACAATATCATGTTCGCCGCAGCAAGACAAAATCATTGCTAAATTTCCAACTGTTGAACCATTAATTAAAAAATAACTTTTGTGCACGCCATATACTTCAGCTAATAATTGCTGTGCTTCATCTATACATTCAAATGGACTATGTAAATCATCTAATCCTGTTAACTCTGTTACATCAATCGATAATATGTCCTTAAACCCCTCTGAAGCTTTCTGAGGGAAGTTTAAACCATTCTTATGACCCGGAACATGAAAAGATAGTAGTCGCCTTTCTTTAAATTCTATTAACGCCTCATATAAAGGCATACGATTTTGATTCATATACATCTCTTCCTTATTATTCATTCTGTATCTATTATACAGATATTAGGGCAAAAAAAATAATAGGCATAATGCCTATTTAAAAATATGATACTTCTAATTTTCGCAGTTGTTTTAAATAATGTATATACTTCGGGTCATTTGTCTCAGTATTAACCAAATTTCTTTCGCACTCGTAACATATTAAATTATTATATACATATATTCCTTCTCCTCTTTTTGTCTCACAAACGATGCAAATTTCACTTGGTAATTTCATAATCTTTCCTCCCTTTTTAAATAAACATATTATATACCTCTATTCCTTAACAAATTTCAGAAAAATATACATCAATTTCTTATATAATATGATTTACCCTTGGGCAACGTGTTTGTATTACTTATGTATTCCCTTTACTTCTTTCGTGTACTGTTTAAACACAAAAAAACACAAGTCAAAAGACTTGTGTTTTTATCTTGCTTGGCGACGTCCTACTCTCACAGGGACAAGGTCCCAACTACCATCGGCGCTAGAGAGCTTAACTTCCGTGTTCGGTATGGGAACGGGTGTG
>NZ_JBHWYR010000039.1:0-49698 GCF_042728695.1 Bacillus sp. NPDC060175 | reverse complement strand
TTTAAAACCGTATCCCACACAACTTTTATCCCATCAAATGCATCTGATACAACACTACCAATAGCACTAAATACAAATTTAAAAGCTGGTAAAAGCACATTTTCTATGAATGATGAAATTTTTGAAAAAACAGGTGATAGTATTTCGTTCCAAACACGTTGGATGATTTCAAATGCATCCGTTACAATATCTTTTATGATTGTGAATCCTTTTTCAAATACTGGTTGTAGAGTTTCAGTGATTATGGATACTATTTGATCAACTATAGGTTTAAAATATTCGTTGTATACTTCCTTTATCTTATCGCCAAACAACACCCATATAGCAATTAAGGCTGCGACAGCGGCAATTATTATAAGAATCGGTATATTTAAAGCGGCAATAACACCCGAAAAGACTGTAGCTCCAGTAGTTAATGCAAGGAAAATCGGAAGTAGAGCTAAACACGCAGCTGATAATATCCCAATCACAACACCAATCGCTGTGATTGCTGCTGCTAGTTGCGGATGAGCTGAAATAAAACCAGCAAATGCAGAAACAACATCGGCTACGACACCCAATACAGGTTCAAGAGCCTTTTTTAACTCATTCATTGCTTCTTTCAATTTAACAAATCCTGAAGCATCCGTTTTATTTACGGATTGTTGTAAGTCATCTATTCCTTGTTTTAAGTCAGCTTGTTTTCCTTCAGTTTTTAATATTGTATCTATGATTTTTTGACCTTGGTCTTCAAACATTGTGCCGAAAATTTGTACACCAATCGCTTCACGTAAAGCGGCATCATCGATATTATTTAGCCATTTAACCATATCTACAAATGCCTGTTTACCTTCTTCGCCGCCTTTAGCAATAGCCTTACCCCAACCTTCCAGTTGAGTAAATATTTCTTTTACAGCTGCGCTATCGGGTGGTTTTTTCGCAAGTTCGAGTTTCTCTGCATTCATTTCTTTAAAAGATTCTAACTCGGCTCTATGCGATTCGCGAACAGCATCCATTTCATCACTCAAACGCTCACTTAACGCTTGTTTGCGGTTATTCTGACTTTCTTTTAAAGCGGATAAGTTTGCTTGATTGACTTCTCTTAACGAATCAAGTTGTGCTTTATTTGATTCACTGATAGCTTTTAAATTCTCTTGTTTATTTTGCTGGAAAACTTCTTTTTGTTCCTGCTGACGTTCTTTCAAAGCTTCCTTTTCATTGTTTATTTGTTCTTTAACTTGTTCTTTTCGGCTATCAATCTCTGATTTTAGCGCTTCTTTCTTTGCGTCAGACGATTCTTTTATACCGTCTTTTTCTTCTTTCAACCTATCAATTTGATTTTTACGTTCTTCACGTATTTTATCAAGTTGCATTTTCTCTTCAAGTTCTTGTAATGCTTTAATTGCCGCCTGACGTTCTTCTTCATTTTTTGCTTTGCTTATTTTAACCTTTAAATCAACACGTTTTTCAGCATTCTCACGATCTTTGAAATATTTATCTTCAGCTGCCGTTTTCGCATCCAAAGAATTAATTTGATCGTCTACTGCTTTGAGACGATTATATTTTTCCTCATCAATTAATTTCATACGTTCCGTATATTCTTTATCGATGAGCTTTATTTTCTGCTCAGATGACTTTTCAAACGCTTTAACTTCCGCTTCAAGGGACTTCTCAAGTGCTTTTTGTTGTCTATCATAATTTTTCGATGTTGCATCGTATTCAGCGCTAAGTTTTTTCTCTAAATTCTTTTGCTGATTATCGTAACTTTTAGAAACCGCATTGTATTCAGCATCAAGACTTTTAGCTAATGCGTTCTGTCTTTGACTATGGCTTTTAGAAAGTGCTTTTTCTTGATTGCTAAAGGAGTTTGCAAGTTCTGATTCTTGTTTAGCGAATCCTTTTTGCATTGCTGAAATTTGTTCATCTGACATTTTTTCAGTATCATCCACAACGTCGCGGATAGCGTCTTTCATGGAATTATTTAATCCACGCCCCATTTCAACAGCCCGAATACGTCCTTCTTTTAAACCCGATATGTTCAACAGGATTCGCAAGCCCCCGCCAGTTCTCTTATGAACTTCTGTATATCACTATACAGGCCAGACTATATCATCATCTTTGTATAAGATGCTCCCCATTTCGGATGTCATTAGCTTACACCCTACGTCTTTCGACTAGTCGTTACACACTTCCTATTTATAGGATTGGCTCGGTATTGTCTCTTTTGTGAGAGTTCCACCGAATTAGAGGAGTTTGCTATGAATGTCACCACTCATAGGGACAATTGTTTATCCAATAAGTTATCAATATTCCAAGATTTTTCCTTAGCTGCACTTGCCATAATACTTTGCACTTCAATTGCTGTATAACCGACTCGTCTTAGCTGCGCGCCATATTCGGCAATAATATCAAGTTGTCCAGGTGGGAATCCTATCTTTAAAAGTGAATTAACTAAACCTAGTGCTTCTTCATTTGAGATTTCTAATTCACTGCCGACCTCATTCGTTTCTTGAATCAACTCTGTAAAATCAATACCTGCATATGAATTAGCAACCACAGCCGCTCCCTTTACTACCGCCGCATTAGATTCATCAGACGCTTCCTTATTTAATGCCCATTGTAGACGTACACCTTCTAAAGCCTCTTCTGCATCACTTCCATAGGCTGTAACAGTTCTAACTGCATCTTCCACAGTTCTTTTTGATGATTCTGGAACATCAAAAGTAATATCGATTTTAGTCTTTAACTCATCCATATTTAGAGCCTGTTCGATTACTTCTTTAAGTCCTAGACCGGCACCTATTCCAGCTACTACGTTTTCTAACTCAACTCCTAATCCTTTAACACTTTCGCCCGCTTCCTCTGCTTCTTGAGAGAGCTGGTTTAAATCGCTTCTGATGTTTTGAATGGAATTACCATCATCAACAGAACGAAGCGCCTGTTGTAACTTGCCGATATCTGCTTCGGCTCCTAGCGCTTCCCTTCCAATTAGCTCAATTGCCTGATCTAATTGCCTACTTGATGCCGTACCATTTTTAATTGCATTCACAAGACGATTCCCTAATGCATCCGCAAAATCATCAACACTTTTTCCTGTGGCGCTAAATAAAGTCTCTAATTGTCTCGTTGAACTTGCTGCTTTTTCTTGCTCGGCCTTTAATCCTGCAAGACTGTTTTTGAATCCATTAAGTTGCCCTTCTGTAAATTCAATTTCACGTCTAAATGCCCGATATTGTTCTTCATTAATCGCGCCACTTTCAAATTGTGCTTGAACTTGCTGTTGAGCTGACTTTAAACTGTCTAATTTTTTCGTTGTATTCTCAATTTGTTGAGTAAGCAATTGTTGCTTTTGGGCTAAAGCTTCCACATTACCCGGGTTGAATTTCAATAGTCGTTCAACATCTTTTAATTCTTTAGTTACAGCTTCACTTTGTTTGTTCACATCTTTTAAAGCATTTTGAAGACCGGTAGTTTCTCCATCAATGGAAATTGTAATCCCTTTAATTCTTCCTGCCATGTTATCACCTCGCTTGCTTAGAAATTATTAAAGTCATCTTGTGTAGCTGTTCTTGTATTTTCTTGTTCTTTTTTCGGATTTCGTAATTCAACATACTCATCGATATAATCCAAGCAATCACCTATTGTCATATCTTCTAAATCTTCTTTTGATAATTTGCATGAATAACAAAGAGCAAGGAATGTATCAACGGAAAAATCACCTTTCCCATCGTTACGCCCTTGCCCTTGTTCATCTTCTGTTATTTTTTTTTTGACTGAACAGTACTTTTAATTAAGTCCTGAATTTCAGTTATAATTTCTGCAATTGGAAATTCTCCGAAAGTATCAAGCCATGTTAATGGATCTGGGACTTCTTTATTTGCCGTTTTAGCAAATGCCCATACTAAGTTATAAATAACTTCAAAATCTAATTTACTTAAATCAACTTGTGAAAGATCAATATTACTTTGGTCGCCATCAGTTGAAATATATGAAGAAAGTACCCCTAAGCTAAGGATATCCGCAAACATATCACGTCTAAATTGCGCCTTATAGCGAATAGCTGTGCCGGCGGTACTTTTTAAAAGCACATTCTTATCATCAATTACAATTGTTTTTTCCATCTAATTACGCCCCCACAACTTTCTCATACACTTTTTTATACCAAGCATCGTAAATGCCAGCAGGCGTTTCAATACTTGTTGCATCTTTCACTTTTAATGTTTCTGGATGCTGTGATGCAACGAATTTCAATTCTGCTGTAGTTGGTTCTGTTTTATCACTTTTTGTAGAAGAGCCAAAACCTGGACGAGATACGGATACGTTATACATTACATAACGCGTCGCTTTTTTATCCCCATCAAATTCAAACAATAAAGCAATTCTATTGATTTTTGCATTTGAAACTTCTGAAATGACCTTGTCTACTGGATCCAAAATTTCTCCTAAAACATCTGTACGGAATGCCTCTGTAACTTTAGCTAGATTAAAAGTGCCTTCGTAACCCTGATTACTTGATTCTGCATAATAGTTCATATCATCAGCATAAAAGTCTGATTGCTCACCTTTTGGTTCCAATTTCATTTCAACTGCACCTGGTAATTTAGCTGGTGTTCCATATTTAATTTTTCCAGTTTCATCTTCAGTTATCACGCTATAATGTACATTCTTTAAACCGAAAATAACTTTATTTTCTGCCATTTATATCAGCCTCGTTTCGTATATTTTTTGAAATAATTTCTCTGAATCTATAAAAACCTCAGATGATTCATAAGGGATCTCATTATCATCTAAGATTTGTTCAAGCTTGGATTCTGCAGCCAAGTCTTTTTTCGTAGTATAAAGTTCAATGTTTACATCGCTTATTTTGTGATGTACCTTGTTATCGGCAATCATGTTTGATGAGCCAGCTACGAGATAACAAATATACGGCGGTTTAGGTACGGGATTACCTATCGTAGCCGTAAAATGCGAATAAGCCACAGGATAACCTGTAGCATCAAGAATTTTCTTTAATTCAATTAAATTCATTGTGAAATCGCCCTTTCAACACGCTCTGAAAGTTCGTTTACTGCTTTTTCTTCAGCTGGAGCGATATGAACTTTTGCTGGTACACGTCCACCATTGGCTTTTGCGTGTCCTTTTTCTAGCAAGTGTGTAAGTTGTGGTTTTAATGCATTATGAACAATAATTGCATTGCCATCCTTCTTCTTACGCCATCCCTTCGCATACTTACCTGTATTTTTAGGGCTATTTTCTTTCAAGTCACTTACTAAGTTATTTGCAACTTCTTCTTTTTCAACTTCTAATTTTTCTTCTACTTCTTTTCCATACCTTTGTAGTTCTCTAGCAATATCATTTGCTAGACTATCGATACTAGCCACCGGTTACCACCTCACAGTACAATTCGATTTTTTCGTCTTCACGTTCGTATGTGCGGTATATGTTATATTCTTTTTCGCGGTACTTAACTTCACGCTCCTCTTGATAATCCAGAACATGGACGATTAAAACACAGCTCGCTTTAATGTCACTTTGACCAGCTTGAAAGAATTCTGATTGTGGTACAGATTTCTTTTTACAAAATACTTGTCTACTAAACGTTTCCTTTTCTTCCTTTTGTCCTAATTCATCTTCAACAACTGTAACGATTGGGAAATGTAGAATATCGTTCATTTATAATCACCCGCTAATGTTAGGTGATTTTTGAGCATATTATACGATAATTGGAACCTCTCGGATTCCTTTGCATCCGGTATGAAATTAGCTTTTGTATAGGTAATAATTGCGCGCTTAATTAACGGGTCTGTATCATCGTTCGATTTGAAACCAGAAACGCCCGATAATTTCAAATCACATCGGGCCGCTTCAATTAAATCTTCAATTTCATCATCAAGAGCATTATGTGAAACACGTAATGCCTTTTTCACTACAGTAAGCATCATTATTATTCACCAACTGGTTCAAGTTCTTTTAATGCCTCAAGTGCCGCTTCTTTCCCTTTAATCTTTTCTCCGTTAGGAAGTTCATAATACCCTCCGCCTACATGAACAATATCAGGGACAACAGGTTTATAATCACCAAGTGGTTCAGTCTCAAGGAATCCTTCTTTTTGTAGGAATTCTACTCTTTCTTGGTCATCTGTTTTATATGATTCTCCAACACTATAATGCACATAGGAGAACTTATCGCGAAACGCTGTAATTACCTTGAATTCTTGCATTTTCTTTTCAGACATAAAATTACCTCCTTATTTCAAATGAGAAAGCGGCTATTAAACAGTAGCCGCTTTCTTCACTCGTAAGAATCCATTTTTAGAAATTACGTTACCACCGGCAAATACTGAACCTCTATGAGCAATCATACCTTGCTTAAATTTGAAGTCAGTTGAGCGTTGTACATCCATATCAGAGAAAATTGTAAGTTGGTAGTTTGATAATGGTCCATAAGCCATATTGAATTGACCAGCTGTAGTTGCTGCATCAGATACCGCTTTACAAGCACTATTGATAATAAAAGGTACGCCATCAATTGTTCCAGAATTACCATTGGATACAACGTTGTAAACCTTTTTTCCATCATCTGTACGAAGTTTAGCGAATGCTTTTAAATCTTTTTTATTTAAGATTAATACCGCTGCATCTTCAACATCCTCATCGCCACCATAGCTGTAGATAATTTCATCTAATGTAGAAGCGTCAATTTTAGAAATTGATAAGTCTGTCCCTGCATCAATTGCTGTAGCTGCTGTCGAGAAGATACCAACTAGACGATTTGTAGCACCTGTTCCAATAAGGATTTCACGAGTGATTTTCTTACGAGTTGCTACAGTGATTCCTTTCATTACCTCGCTATCATAATCAGCTGCAGGTAATTTTTGAAGCTCTTCAGTATCTTCAGAGTATGCTGTGATTTTAGCTTTAGTAATATCAGCATATCCAAACTGTGTGTCAGCTGTAGTATAATCATTGCCTTCAGTTGTGTAATCACCTTCGCCATAGTTTTTAATGTACGGTTGTTGGTAGCTTTCTCCACCTCTTAATGTTTTTGTTAATACACGATCAATCAGTGTAGAAACTTCATTAAATGTAGGTCGAATATCTGAAGCACTATGTTTTGGTAGTACTACACTTCCACTTCCTACAGTCACAGCACGGTTTTCCATTAATGCTTGTCCACGCTTTTCTGAAGCCTCTAACTCCACATCTTGTTGCGGTGGCTCATTGTTAAATGTTTCAACTACTGTACGTGTTTCTGGTTCAGCATTGTTATTAATGACTTCAGCTTCTTTCAGTAAACGCTGGCGTGTCTCAATTCTTGTTTGTTCTTCGCTTAGTTCGCGCAATTCAGTTTCTAATGCTACTAAATCAACTTCTCCAGTACCTTCTAATGCTGTTCGGATTTCCGCTTTACGCTGTAAAATTTCTTGTAAACGATTCATATATCATTCTCCTCTATAAGTAAGTTTTTAAGATTAGTTTTTTACGTAATTCTTCTTTTTGTTTTCTTTCTTCATGATGTTTATATGGATCATAACCCCTCGCGCTAACTTCCGAATCAGGATAAGCAGGAAAGGCTACCGCGCTAACCTCTAATAACTTCGCTTTAGTTACTGTTCGTAACATTAAGTCATCGTCAGGTTCATCTATTTCCTCAGTTATCATACTAAAGCCAAAGCTAACTCCATCGACATCGCCGCGCTTGATTGTTTCGTATGTGTCGTTTCCAAGTGTTGTTTTGGGTAATGTCAATTCGAACCTTAATCCAATGGAATCTTCCGCTAATTGCAAGGTGTTATTCTTTGTTCTCCCTAGAACCTTAGATGTATCATGAGACCATAAAAAACGCTGGTCATCCTTTTGCAATGATTCTAAGAATGCACCTTGTCGGAATTGCTCGCGGAATTTTCGATAATAACCCATAACTACTGAATTCTTTTCCCACTTCACAGCGTATCCGGATAGCATTTTATTACCATGTTCATCTTCTCTAATTTCCATTGTTTGCGTTATTAGTTCCCTTTGTTCCGTTTTGTCCATTATTCTCACCTCCTTTATCAGTAACATTTCCTTCCTTAACTAAGGCTGTATCTAACCTTCTTATCGGTTCAGACCCACCTTCAATTGGACCAAGTGAAAGAATCGCTCTCCATTCATTCGGTGTTAATGAACCTCTATCAACCATTTGAACAAGGTCCATCTTTGTTTTCATTGAAGCGTATTGAAGTGAAGAAGATTCAAAGATGATTTTGTTCCCAAATCCTCTTTCTTTACGTGAAAAAAGCTTCCTGGTGAATTCTCCAGCAAGCTGCATAGCCAATGGTTCTATCTCTGATTCGTAATACGCATTCCATTCGTCTTCATTGTATTTACTTTGAATGATTTTTTCGTTTGTATTAAAGAAGTTATAAATACGTTGAACTGTTTCTTGCATTTGTTTTGAATCTGGAACAAAGGCTTCAGGTTTAACTTGTTCTAAATCATATCGCGGATCAGAAGAAGCTGCGCCACCATCATTTGCGATATTTAAATAGTTATTAACAAAGTTTTTAACCTGCATATCGATATCTTCTTGTTTCAATACCGATTTAAATTTAAGAATCCACTTTACTACAGCGCTGTTTTTAATCGCTTTAACAATTCCTTGATCGGTAGTCGTTACAATTTCCATCAATTGTGACAACGCTTTACCAGGATGTTCTCCAAAGAAATCATTTTCATTAAAATCTTTACGCAAATGAATCACATCAGTATATGGAACAGTCATTTGTTTTCCGTTCCTAAAGTAAAACTTCAAAAAGATATCTCCATATGTCCCTTCAACAACCTCAACTGTTGTACAAGGTATAGGATATATTTCAGAGGCATATCCCAAGTCATCTCGTTTAATATAAGCAAAGGCATTGTGATTCAATTCTAATTGATTTGTCATTTTCTCTTGAAACATTTGACCTGTCATCAACGGATTGGGCTCTTCTAATAAAAACCTGATGTATGGCTCTGGATTAACTTTGAACTCGGTTTTATTATCCCTAATGTGTTTGGAAACTAACTTACCAACAGCCTTAGCTTTAGGCCGTATGCATGCGCGAATTATATCACTCTGATAAATGTCTCCACTCCAAGAAAAAAAGCCGCCACCAGTATCACTAATCATTTCATAACGGTTATAACTTTTAGTGGATGGAGCTTGTTTCTTTCCGAATATCTTATCTAATAACCCCAAATTCTCACCTCCTTCTTAAATCATATTATGATAATCGTTCCATTTATCTTGCAATATTACATAGGCGTTTAGTAAGGCGGCGGTGCCGTCAATTCTTCGTCTCTGATTACTAGTTTTACATGGTTGTATGTTTAAGTTTTTATCTATTTCTATAGCTGTATTTGAAAGGCACCACTTTGTAATATGGTTGTTACTGTAATTGATGATTTTAGACTCTAAATCTGCCCCAAGCTTTCTCATCGGAGATGACAAAGTTCGTTTCCCTTGAATTACAGGAATAGTTGCATCTGCTCCAAATTCATTTTTCAAATCTTCAACAAAGTATTTTGCCGACCAACTATCGTACCCTATCCAAGGTAAGTACAACCCATGTTCTTCTCTCAATTCCACTAACCATTCTACAATGAATTTATAATGTATCGAGTTACCAGGTGTTGTTCTCAATAGCTCCATATCTCTCCATGTTGAGTACGGGATTTTATCTTCGTTGGTTCTCTGTTCCAATAAATCCTCTGGCAACCAATACATATGTTTAGCGTAAATTGTCTCGTCATTAGGAACCTTAAAAATTACACAAGCAGAAGTTAAGTCAGTTGTGCTACTTAAATCGACTCCACAAATACCGTATTTAGGGGTTAATTCTGTTATGTCATAAGTAGCAATGTTATTCAATTGTTCAAATGTTAACCATGCTTCTGTAGATGTTTCTCTAACATTGAAATCTTTTGTAAGTAAGTTTTTAACTAAAAGAGAATTTGCCTTAGCTTTATTAACTTTCGTCTCAAGTTGATCTATCTTTTTAATAGTTCCAAGCCCGGGATTAGCTTTCTTCCACTTTGATGGGTCAGTCCATTCTTCACGTTTATCTAACTCATAAATAATTGGTAAAAAGCGATCATCTTTATAACCGTCTGGGTCATCAAATCCATTCAAAAGCATTTCAGCTTCTTCATATTTCATATCGTATACTGACTCACGAATAGTTCCAGCCGTTGTAATCATAAATATCATGGGTTGTTCCCTTGAGGATGTACCATCTACGATAACATCATATAGATTCTTATCTTTCCAAGCATGTATTTCATCCATCATTGCTCCATGAACGTTAAGTCCATCTAATGTTTCACTATCAGAACCAAGTGGTTTAAATGTACTATCATTCCATTCAGATACCATCTCAGAAACCAAAGGTTTAATACGTTTCAATAATGCTGGGGACTTCTTTACCATACGCTTCGCTTCTAACCAAACCAATTTAGCTTGGTCTTTTTTAGTTGCTACCGCATAAACTTCTGAACCAGGTTCACCATCAGCTATTTGTAGATATAATCCAATTCCCGAACCAACAGTAGATTTTCCGTTTTTACGAGCAACAACAAGTAATACTTCTCTATATTTTCTAGTTCCATCTATTTTATGCACAAAACCAAACGCTGCGGCAATGAATGCTTTTTGCCATACCTCTAAAGCAATTGGTTTTCCGCCCCATTTTCCTTTTGAATGTTTACAAAAATTTTCGATAAATTCGATAGCATGGTTAGCCTTTTTAGGATCATATTCATATACACTTTCTGTATCATGAATATCATTAACTAATTTTTTATATATCCTACGAACCTTATCGCTAACAATTTCTTCTCCTGATTCAATAAGGTTATAGTATTCAAGAATTGGATTATAAGATAACGGATATTGTATTCTCATTTATTCATCACGAAATCATCAAACCCATCATCCTTTTCCTTACTTTCAATTGGTTTTTTTGGTATGTAATCGCCCAACTGCTTCATTATAGTTTGGTAACTCTTATTCATAGAAATATAACGACGTGCTTGCGGTCGTTCTCTTTCATAAGGTTCTTGATTCTCTGATTGTGAGAACAATTCGTCATAACCATTTTCATCAAGGTCTTTTCGAATGTCTTCTAATCGAACTCGTAAGTCTGCCGCTTCAACTATTAGTCCCTCTACTACCAAGAGGGTATCTTTTGGCATATCTTTATATATCCGTTTAAGTCTGTTTATTTCCTTTTTAACTCGGTCTTCTTTTGTTAGTTCTTTCTTTATCGCCATCAATAACACCTCGCTTCTTTCGTTTTGGGGTAGGGGGGTCACGCGAAATGACCAATTTATTTTTTGAATCTCCATCATCGGTCCCTATCAGACCTTAAAATTTATTTTTTATAGGGGGGGTTATTGTTTTCTTCGTTTCACTTTTAACGCTTCAATCATAAAAGCGTTTCGACATTCTTCTTTATTACAATATAATCCTCCTCGTTATTATTCCAGTTACACGCGAAAGGATATCGTTCTATTGATAACGATCCAACTTCTCCTTCTTCTGTTAAAATTATTTCTAACTTCTTTATACCTTCTTTCTTTTGCCACTCTTTATCTACTTGTATATCATTAATACTATTGAATACAATCATTTATCGTACCTTCTTCCCCATCTTTCTTAACTCTCTTCTTAATAACTATCTATCTATTCTTCTTTTTAATCGACCGAATAATGATGGGCAATACTGTTTATAATTCTCTTTATCTCTTTTTAATAGACATTCAATTGAATTCCCAAGCAGATACTCTTGTGAGTATGGCATGAATGTTTGCCCATATAGTTTGTAGTGTTTGAAATGTCTTACCCCTACTCCAATGCTCTCCATATGTTTTAGATGTTCGTTATATACTTTGCTATCAATAGGAGCTAACCCAAGTGCATCAAGCTTCTTTTGTAGACTTATATCACTAATTAACTTCCTATTATTTTTTTTTCGAATAGTTGTACTAACGATTCCAACTGCTCTGGTGTAATATCTTTTAGGTGTTCAATTCTACTTTCGACTATTTCACTTCTAATATTTAAAGCTGTTTTGTTTATCTTCATACCGTCGCACAAGTGGTTCTTTTTACTAATTACCTTTTCATCATTATCTATTGGTTTCACAGATAACACATTATCACTATTGAAATAATTTATACCAGGTACAGCTGTTAATTGAACAACTGCGTTTGAGTAGAATAATCTAACTTCACCATTGACTATTTCTGAACCACCATCAACAAACTTTACCTGAGTCTTTTTATTGCCGTTCATTCCCTATCCCTCCTAATCAAATCACCATTCTCATCAAACATCACACCTTCTGCTACAGGGCTATTCTTCTCGTGATGCTCACGGTTGTGACAATCCTGACACAGTAACTCTAAGTTATTAAAGCTCAATGTAATCTCTGGATCATTAATGTTCTCAGGTGTTATGTAATTCTTATGGTGGACAATTTTCCCTGCCCTCACTGTGCATCTCTCACACAACCCATGTCTGAAGTTGAAGTATGACTCTCTGCACTTCTTCCATGCAGAACTTTTATAGAATTTTTTAGCATAATCTTTTGCCATTCACCCACCTCACGATAAACTCATTCTTTTATTTGTCTAACTTATCATCTAACCAAATAATTCCTAATGCTAATAAATAGCCAATGAACATCCATACTGGAGTAGATAACACTAATATTAAATCCACATTCATATCGCCTTTACGCTTCCACCCATTTATGTGTCACTTCTGGAGTAACTTTATATTTGATAGGAATTACTTCACCATTTACTAAGTTTGCAACCTGCTTTGCTGTTTCTTCATCAATAATCTTTGTAGCTATTCCTTCACTTCCAGCTAAATCAATAACAGGGAACGGACAATCATAACCAACAGCAAAGCTAGATACCCATAATCGCCCTACTTTTACTTTGTACTTGTATTTTATTTCCTCCATTACTTCTCCCCCTAATCTTCATCATCTATCCAATCAACACTATGAAAATCATTTATAGAATCAAGATGCTCAAGTAGTTTAAATGCTTCATAGCTAATCTCTGCCGCGTACCAGCCATGAGGTTCATCATATTCTGTTAAATAATACTTGCCCTTATGCTCTCTAACTACTTTCATTGATTCCCCTCCAAAATAAAAAAGCAGCTTATTAGCTACTGCAATTGTTCTACTATCTCATTAAATAACTGTTGTCCTTTTTCTGGATATCTTTCTAATCCACCATCAGCAAAGTATTCACCTTCGTTACTTATCATCTCAATTAATACTTCGCCTTTTTCCCAAACCTGCAAAGAGAATGCTACACATGATTCGAACGCTTTTAACGCTTCTTCTCTGTCTATGGTAGCTAACATGATATCGGAATCAGCATTGTCCCACATCACAACTGTATAGATCAGCACGAAATCACCTCAAAAGAACCTTATTTTTAAAAATCCATAACTAAAATTAATTTATACAGGGAAATGAATAATATACACAAAAGAACTGCGTATAACATGCATTATGTAAATTAGTCAACTGGGAAATACCTTGGTATCAGTGGTTTCTTTACTTTCACTGAATAAGATGTATTCATAATTTTATACATTGGCTTAAAAACGCTATTTTCAGCACCTCATCACCGTTATTTCCTGCATAAACTTCACTTTGTTAACTATCTCTATTTTTGTTCAGTTTTTTTGAACAAGCCCCATTTTTCAGCTACATGAATGGAATGTTCTGTTTGTTCCGTCGTCATTCCCATGAAAACAAATATTTCTATTATTTCTTGTTTTGAATAACCACGATTAACCATTGATTCAATAACATCAGCTAAAATTGTAAATCTCATGTTAACCACCTTCTATTTTCGTTCGTTGTGTTCGTTTGTTTTGTTAGTACTAACAAGTAGTCCTAGCTCTAATAAGCGTCGGCTTACGATTCAATACCTGCGATTTCATAACTTTAATAGGAACAAAAGGTAATCTAATGCGTTCTTTGTATTCCAGCTCTTCCTTATACATCTTACAATCCGATATCAATTCATTTAATTCATCAAACCAAGTAACATTGATTAAAGCATTGTAAATCTTATCAAGCATATCAATAAGTCTACCTCCACCAACGATTACTATACCTTTCATCCCCTCACCCCTTATCATCCCTTAATCCAAAGAAACATCTTCTAAATCCGTCCAGTACTCATTACCTACATTGTCACTCACTCGAACAGAAACACCTTCTCGAGACTCTTTTGCATCAACAATCTCCACATTGCGAGTAATCTGTCCTGTTTGTCCAATTAAATCATGTCTTGTTTCTGACACGTATTCAATCATGCTCTTCTCCTCCTTATCTTTCCTTAACAACAAACAAGACGCCCACCAGATAACAGCAGCGCCTACGATAATTGCTATTGGTTTAATCATTTTTATATTTGTGTTCCTTTACATACCACTGTTCTAGCTATTTCACTTGGGTTTGCAGTAATCTTAGTGAATGGACTAAAATGTAACGCCTGCGCTGGTTTATTTTCGAATCTACTCATAACCTTTTCTAACTTCTCGAATGCTCCTGTACACTCATTAGCCGCAGCAGTTAATTCTTTAATACTTTCATTCGCTTCTTTTGTATCAACCTCTACCTTAATAGTAACAGTATTTTTTTCTTTACTTTCCATTAATTCTTTAATTCCTGCTGTTTTCGTAGCTTTATATCCGTGGTCCTTAGCATATTCCTCAATGAAATCGTACATCTTTCTAACTTTAGATTGTTCTTCTGGTGTACACTCACCTTCAATTACAATTTCAAACTTAATTGTTCTTTCCTCCATCTTTCATCCTCCTAATCAAATATCCATTTCATTCATATTCACGTTTAATGTGTATTTTCTATATAATAAAGAAAAAAGCACCCGTTTTGGATGCGCTTTTCTTCATTAACGATATACACCTGTAAATTTTGGTGTTGTTGTATGAGTTTGATCAAATTCTACTGAAGAAATATTAGTTGGATTAATCATTACATTTTCGATACGTATTAACTCATTTTTTAACTGCTTATCTTCTGTTAAAATCATACTCATCAACTTATCTAAATCAATATTAAACGGATATTCTTTTCCGTTATTCATGAAAACTATAATTCTACTCATTATTCCACCTCCTCCCATTTTCTACTATTATAACAAAAAGAAACCGCTACAATTAAGTAACGGCTCTTTCACGGCTTATAAAAATATTAAAGGGGATGGGAGAAATCATTCACGAAAGGGGAATTTCGCAATCATTTCAAGGTCAAGATTACTCTCAACCTTCTCAAAACAACCGATACATACAATGTGGCTCAGGTTTTTAGCTCTTTAGCTATCCTGGTTATCGTGTTCGGTTGCTTGGAGAAGGAAAAGGCCTTCTCGTTTATACTCCTTGGAGTCGGCTACTTAATGTCATTTTCGCCTTTATTGGCCAATACTTCAGCTACTGCCTTCGCAAGCCATCTACCTTTACACAATGTTTAAAGGATTTATATCCAGACGCATATGTTTCTTCCTACGCCTTGTTTGAACCAACACATAAAACTGAGGGGGAATGTTCAGCTGTATTGGCTCAAACAAAGAGCGGAAGCTCTCTGCTCGTTTAATCGTTTAAGAAGAATCCAGCTTACGTTACATTAATAAAAATCGTGAGTAATTACTAATGTAATAGATAAGACTTTACTTTTTTTGTAACATGCAGTTCATTCAATCGAACAGCCCAACATTCCAATTTGTAAAAAGATCCAGTTTTAACATAGAAAACAAGAAACCACATGACAGGGTGGTTTTACTACCTATGAGCCTACAAACGAAAGGCGGTACGTTTATACACTCAATGAGAAGTAAAATATAAATAATTTCGGGAAACTTTTATCCCCTCTAGCCTCCGCGTCACCGAGTAACGTTATTATAATGGGAACGCTATCCCCAAAACGTATTCTCTTTTCAAAGAACTGTTTATAGGAATAGCTTATAATTTTCAGCATTTTATTTAGTCCCCCAAAAAGTTCGCGGTTTGTTCGCGATTTTTAGATAATCCCTAACGATGTAGCAATCAATTTCACGGCACTTTGCTTCTTCTCATAGAAATAAGTCTTCTTGAGTAGTAGATCATGATAAACATCTGAATCTTTTACTCTTTCATTCGTTAAGAACTTCATTGTAATAATGTCTCTTTCTTCCTTATCTAAGATATGGTCCAAAGTCTTCTCTATCTGTTTCACCTTCAATTCGCTTATTCTTCTTGAATTTCGTATCTCTGGAAATAAGCTGATTCCTTCTTGTTCCACTTCATTATTGAATCGCATCTTTAATGCACGGTATTCCTTTAAGATGCTGACTACTTCCTTTTGCACTTTCTTGTCATCGATTGCTGGTAATAAAGTTAATTGTTCCATGAAGGAATCCCCCTATTTCTAATTTGTAATTTTAACCTCACATAAGGTACGTGAAATTTTACTATCTCATTGTTGAATAAGGGAACGATGCTTAGTAAAGTAGCCCCCACCAATCTACTCTGCATGGTTCCGCTATCCATCTACTCTTCTTCTAATCCCCAACAACTTAAATACCAGTTATACACTTTACCATCCACACTACCTACGCTTCTATTGAATTTCACATCACTTCTGTATTCTTCGTTAAGATCCGATATAATCTTTTTAACCGTTGAGATATCTCCTGAATGTGCTAAGTAAACATAAAAGTGACCACAACTTGCAATCCTAACCCTTACCTTGTTTTCACAAACTTCCTTTAACTTTTCTCGTAATGTAGTAATATACATTCTTCTCATCCTCCTTAAGCTATTGTTTTCTGTAAAGCTGCCATCCTCTTATCCTCATCATGGATAGCCCATCCTTCTTCTAAATGTTGCATTAACTCGTGATACTTAAATACATCGAATATCCAAACGTACTGATTACTCCCAAAACCCGGCTCTTTCATATACAGCATATATTCTCTTGTACCCTTGTATCTTGGAATCATCTACTCAGCTCCCTTTATGATCTTGTCCATTCACCTAACTTCTTGTCCCATATCACAACGATTAACTCCTGTTTGTTTAAGTACTCCCATAACTTCTTACGTATTGGGAACCCCTCATTGATTGCGCGCTTACTTCCCTTCACATCACAGACCTCTACACGCCCATCTGAGTACGTTACTTTAAAATCCGGTGTAAACTTCATAGATGACTTTTTCGACTTCCCTGACTTCGTTATACTGCTCTTAATCTCAAAAGATGGTATAAGAGTGAAAGAGGGATGACACTCTATGTGACTGACATCATCCCTGCTCTTCAAGTACTTGTAATAGTTCATTTCTGACTGTGAATCGAAATTGATTCCGTCATAAGTTACTTTCTTCTGTTTAATCCGTGGTGCATTCTTTTTCTTAGTTGTTGCCTTTCTCTTTTTAATCACCTAGTAACCTCACTTTCTACTCCATTTGTCCTTTACACTCTTCAAGAAAATCAATAACTTCCTGAACATGCTCCTTTGTTGTCATACTCTCTATTACGTATCCTGCATCGTTATAAACATTAACCTTATCCCCTGTAAACTCCATTCCACACATTCCGTCTGCACCCAATAGCTTTACGTTACCTTCCATTCTTTTAACCTCACTTTCTATTCAAAGGATTATTTTATTAAGAATTAATAATTTCTTTAATCCTATTAAGCTTGTCTAAGTTGTTATCGCTTAGCGTTTCTCGATCAATACTAATACTCGCACGTCTACGTGTATTCATTGCTTCTACAAAACAAGAGTGTTTATTTTCTTTATCCCTAGCTAACATTTGAATACCTTGGAAAGAAGCGTCACATACATATCTAGTGTTTTCGAATAACTCTTTCCAATTTTGCTCTAAATACAACTTCATGTAATTCTCTATATCCTCACCACATGAGACATCAAACTCTACTTCAAACTGATCATCCATTGTCATAACAAGGAAAACCATGATTGCTCTAACCTCATTTAATTTACCGATATTTTCTTTCATTTCCCTCTACCCCCTATTTCAATAATGATTCAAGAAAACTAATTTCCATTTCCTTTGAGATAATACTTCCTCTTACCTTGCCTAATGAAATGTAACCGTGCTTTGTCAGTTCTTTAGCTTCATAAGCGTCCTCACGCTCTTCTAGTTTCTTTATTTTCCTGTCAAGATATAGGATTCTTGCTTTTATTTTATCTTCCATTACTCTACCTCCCCTGAATAAAACTCAATATTCCGTCAATAATGTATATGACATTAGATTTTCTCCTTGTTCCCCCTTGGAGAACCAAGCAGTTAGCTTTTGCTGGCTGCTCTTTTATTTGAAACAAATATTATCTATCGAATAAACTTCTGATAATGAAGTAAGGCCAGAAGAAAATAATTGGAATCGCAAAACACAATATAATTCCTCCCCAGGAAGAAGTAGTTACTGACCAAACTAATAATCCTATCCCGATTGCCAAATAAATAAGTACGCCAATTGTTATCCAAGTTAACATGCTTGTTTTTCACCTCACTTTTCTACAAAATGAAATTTTTATAATCTTCCTTTAAAGATGTTCTTGATCTGCACCTCTGAAAAACCTTCATATACCGCAAACACTTCTGGAAACTCACTTAAACACAAATCGATAATAGTATTGTCTGTCGTACGTATATAAAAGTACTTAACCAATCCGATGTAATCATTGTGCAAGTAATAACTCTGAATCTCGTAATTGTAGTTGTTAGCTTCCAACACCTCATACAGCTTGATTTTTGTCTCATCCATTTCAAACATGGATAATTGCCCTTCGATTTCCACCTGTTCTATCATTTCCCCATTCCCCTTTACGCTTGTTTCTTATTCCAAAATGCATTTGCTCCTCTATAATTGAAAGGACTCGCTTGATATCCTCTTGATGCTGCTTGCGATGGTGTGAGAACTGGCGTATTAATCGCCACTTCCACATCCCATTTCCACCGTCTAACTCTGCACCAAAGTAAATCCCTTGAAATCCCATTTCGTTTCGCTCGTTGCACTTCATCATCGGTAAACACTGTATCTGTCTTATTTGATCTAGCCAACTTAACCGATTCTTTGTTATCCATTACTGGTTTCGTTGCTGCTTCGTATGGATCCCAACCTCTTTTCCTACGATCCGCAAATGTTCTATAGCAAATCCCATGTTCCTGGGCTATATCCTTGTATTCCTTCCAACCAGTCCCTTTTGAGATCTTCTTGGTAATAGCTTCTTCTTTCGGCCAACCAGCTCTATAAACACGCTGGCGTAGCCTTTCATTGCTGATGCCATTCTCTTCTGCTCGTTTGAAATCTTCTGGAGTAATGTAGTAATCTTTCATGTTCATCCTCCTTGATACAAAATAGCGTTTTTGTTCAGTTTTACTTCTTCGCACCTCTTGGATATTTCAGTAATGCAAACTTAGTTGTTGTGGTATTTTCATTCGCATATGACCAGTGGACTCTATTCATTTCTCTTTCCCACTTGAACGTTATATCTAAAGTATTGCAGTAAGGTGATAATGTCACGTTCTCATCAATTTTCAAATTACCCATACTGCCACGTAATTTCTTGAACTCTTTATATATTTCCGTACTACCTTGATATACATATAGAGCTAACTGTTTACTTCTTGCGTATCTCATTCTGCATCCCCTTTTCTCTCAAATAACGATTTTGTTACAACTTATAATCTTGTGCTGCCTGCCTTAAGAATTTTCTTACCGCACTCTTTTCTCTTTCTTCTGGATTAATTACAAGCTCATTCACCTTAAACCCCAGCAATTCAGCACCTTCTATATTCCCTCTAAGCAAATTGTGTAAATTATGGCTATAATACTCATCCGTTACCTCAATTACTAATTCAAGCTTATGCCCAGCAGGAAATGTAAGTAATTTTGTAGCTGCTCTATATGTTTCATCCTCTTCCATTCGTTTATTGTGCCGAATTAGTTTTTCTTCAAACTCTTCAGATTTACTGATCTTTATCATTCCATCTCACCTTTCTCTAAAATAAAGATTTTATTAATACCTATTTGCTAAAAAACTTTTCGCATCATTAAACAATTGACCCTTTGGAACAAAGTTAAATCCGTACTGATTAAAGAAGTCATCATTTGTCATTTGAAACCAATCTTTTGCTAGATCCCATTGATTATGTCCTTTGAATGTTCCGTACCACTTACGTTGATGCGTTTCATTAATAGTGTTGCTTGATTGAACTGTACTACTCATTTGTATAGGAGATTGCATTCCCATCATTAAACCTGTAGCAAATCTTCTTCCGGCTTCATCTACATTTTGAGGTAATGCGCTTTCTATTCCTTTCAAGCTTTCAAGAACTTGATCTAATACCTGTGTATCACCTAAAACTTCACGGTTATTTTCGATATGCCAGACGATGTTTCCAAGCTTTTTCTTCAGACTCATATTCACTACACCTTTCTGTACAATAAGGATTTTATAGAAATTTAACGTATATAAAACGACTCGTATTAATGTGCTGTGTATATATATCGTGCTTTCTAAATAACAAACTAAAAATATTTTTCAATACATACTTTTTAAATGATTTCTTGATATGAGGAAGCCCTTCCCAATCCTTTTTTTCTTTTTGTAATTGACTTTCAACAAACTTCCATCCGCCCCTAAGATCAATAACATGTGTTGAAAAACATGCTCTTATCTCTTTTACTTGAAACTTCCAATCCAAAACTGCAACGTAATGAGGCAAAGGCGACGGCTTTACAATTTCCCCGTTATCAAACTGAAAATATAACTTGTACAAAGAATCACCTCTCTTTCTCCAAAATAAGAATTTTGTTTAGTATTCTGTTGACGCAATGATGCATGGGCCTGTAATGTTGTTTTGCTTTATTACCCATTCAAAAGTTCTTAAAACGCATGTATCCCCACCTCTTTGGAATACTGGTTCAATTGTTGCTATCCGTTGTTCTTCATCAGGCAAGTCATCAATACTGATATGGACTTTATCTTGCAAACTAACCTCACCTTCAAAGTATTCATTAA
Source organism: Bacillus sp. NPDC060175 (assembly GCF_042728695.1). Lineage (NCBI taxonomy): Bacteria > Bacillati > Bacillota > Bacilli > Caryophanales > Bacillaceae > Bacillus > Bacillus sp. NPDC060175. Next base: position 28,610 of record NZ_JBHWYR010000039.1, on the reverse strand, counting down.
TTTCATCATCATCGAATCCACATTCATTTTTATAAAACTCTTTTGCCTGTTCTTCTGTTTCCGCACAAACCGTATCACAATCATTCATTGCAAAAACTTTCATCATATCTATTTCCCTCCAAAATAACTATTTTGTATTAATTACTTATACCAGCATTCATTTATATACCAAGCTCTATGCCACGCATCGTCTAAGCTTTCTACAGCTTTGTTATGATTATTAGGGTCAACCGGTAAGCAATATACTTTTGCATTATCCGGATCGCTTTCTTCATCTTCAATTTCAATTTGAGTAACTTTTAAATGAAATTCCTCAAGACCATTACTAAAAACATCACCTACAGCAATATTCCAACCACTCGTTTCTAACTCTTCAACGTATTTCATCTTTCATTCCCCTTTTCTATTCAAATAACGCTTTTGTTAAGATTTAAGTACTTTGTATGCTATTCCTAATGCATCGCCCATTGCATAACGTTCCGGTAACTTGCAATAGTATTTATCGTATAATTCTTTATCTGAAAAATAGATGGACCTCATGATATCGTGTCTACCACACAAGGAGCTCCCCATTAATTTGTCGCAATAATCTTTATAAGCTTCTGGATGATGAATTCCTAACAGTTCCCAAACTTTCGTAATATGCGTTTTATGTTTACCTGCTGAATATGTTTCGATAATCATCATTGCAAAAGCGCGGTTATTCTTTGCTACTTCAAAAATATCTTTCTTGAATTCTTTTCTTACCTGTCTGTATTTTCTTTTCAAAGCTCTACGTGATCTGCTTACCACTGCCATTTCCATTCCCCTTTTCTGTACAAAATTCAAATTTGGTCTTACTTTACTCCTGTAGATCCGAAACCATTTTGACCCCTCTGGCTTTCCGATAGTTCGTCCACCTCAACAAAATGAGCTGTTTCCACTGGCGATATGACGCCTTGAGCAATGCGGGTTCCTCGTTCGATAATATGAGCTTTCATATTCACTCCTAAGTTACGTTCTGTATTATCGACTATCACACCAACCTCTCCTCTAAAACCACTATCCACCGTGCCAAGAATCACTCTTAATTTAGTATTACGTGAAATTCCACTACGCGGTCTCACCTGCAATTCGAATCCCGGTGGAATCTCAAAACCCAATCCAGTTGGCACGACCTTCGTTTCTCCCGGCCAGATAATCGTGTCCTCTGCTGCAACAAGATCAAAACCAGCATCAAATTCTCTTGCATATCGTGGTAATTCCACATCTTTTAATCTCTTAATCTTCACTCTTAATTTCATTCCATTCCGCTCCTTATAAATAACTCTTCAATTTCTCTTTCCGAATCTTCAACTCTTCCAATGCTTTCTCTGTTTTTCGTTTCTCACTATTCAATCCATTCAAATGATATTGCTTCCTATAAATCTCGTTTTCTACTGTTTTAAGTTCACCTTCCAGCTGTATTTTGGTTTCTTTCTTCATTCAATCCCTCCTATACTCCTAACCTAGTCATAACTTTACCTTCCTGGAATCCATGAATAATTGGATCATTTTCAATTTTCAAAGCCGGCATTGTCATCAGGTCATTTTCTACAATATGATGATAATTTTTAGGATCTTCAATGTTTAAATAAGTGATATCTAAAGTTGCGATATCAGAAGGAAAGTTGTCCAACATCATTTTTAATTTCATGCAATCGTTACAATTGTTTTTCGTATAAACAACGATCTTAGTTGCCATTCTCTTCATTCTCCTTTGATTCTGCTATTAATTGAGTTACTTCGTAAGTACCATGCTCTGTATATTTCATTGTTCTTCCTCCTTATAATCAGATAATAGATCTTCTAATGCGATTGCAGTATTTTCGAATGTGTGCCACTGTCCTTTATGAAATCCTGATAAACCTAAATCACCGCTATCAAAAGCTTTATCTGCATCTTTTCTGCTATCTACTGCCGATTCACGCAATCCTTTGATAAATTCCTCAATCGCTTCTTTCATTCTTTATCTCCCCCTTGTAGTAACTCTGGATTCTCAAATACATTGCCCTTTATATGATTTAAATTTAATTCGCTCCATAATCGCACTGCATCATCTACCTCGTTATCAATCCACCAAACTCCCTCTTCTTGCTTAACTACACCAGTAAGTCCATGCGCTACTTCTACACGGTGGTCATAAAATTCTTGGTAAATGATGTCACCTTCATAAATTGCATTTCCGTGCGCGTCTTTTTCTCCTGTGTATTGAATTAACTCCACTTGTTCAAAATTGAAATATTCCGTATCAATATGATTCGAATATGTCGCTGGCACTTCTACCTTTTTAAAATCAAATTGTATTGATAGTATTGGCAACACCAAATTTAATTCTCTTACATACGCTTTAAACTTAATCTCTCTCATTCTCCCCATCCCTTTCCAACAGCCCCGCCAGTTCCTCGCAACTCCCCTCAAAGAGATCGCGCCCATCCGGTAGCTTGTATATGTGATTATCGATTAATTTGTTGATTAAAACGTCTTGCTCTTGCTCCATGTTGCCTCCTAGTTGACGTTTCGTTTCTTCCTTGGATTCCATTTCTTTAATGGTGGCGTTGTGATTGCTTCGTCTAATTGCCATCCAAATTCAAAAACTCTTCTTCTTAATGCTTGCCTTGAAATTCCGTTCAATTTTGCTTGCGACACTTGTTCCGGTGTGAATAACGCTCGTTTCCTACCTGATTTTTCACCCATTTCTTTACGTGTCATAACAGGTGTTGTCGCTGCTTTTTCGGGTTCCCATCCGTAACTCAATCTTGATGTAAACGTCTGATAAGAAATCCCGTTCTTTTCCGCAACCTCACACCACTCTTTTTCCTTTTTCCCCTTCTTATTAACTTGCTTAGTTGCTGCATCTTTATATCTCCATCCAAGATACAACCTACTGTAAAATGTATTTTTTTAATCCCGTTCTCTACAGCGATTCTCAACCATTTTTCGTGCACCTTATCTACTAGTTTGTGCCTAACACTTCCTGGTGTTGCTGTCATGGCGATTTCAATATCCCAGCCTAAAACAAAAACTCGATTGTAAAGAAGTTGTCTACTTATTCCATTAGCTTTTGCCCTTGCATACTCTTCATCAGTTAACCAGCGTTCTAAAGCCATTCCTTCCCCTCCTAATCTAGCTAATTTCTTTCAATTCACCGCTCTCGTCATAGCGATTCCCTTGCTTTCCTGGCGGCTTCGTCGCTGCTAAATGATACGACCAACCTCGTTTCAATCGGCTATAGAATGTATATCGCTGGATGCCATTTTGTTCTGCTATATGCATCCACTGTCCATGTTTTCTATCAAAGTCCATACTCTTTGTGCCAAGTGGTTGCGTTGTCGCTCTTTCAATCTCCCAGTCATAGCGGTATACTCGTTCCTGCAATCTTCTTCTGTTAATACCGTGTGATTCAGCCTTTTTATAATGCTCGTCCAAGATAAAGAAGTTCATTTCCATTCCCCTTTCTTAATCCAATGCCATAATTTCCGCTAACGTCCTATCCGATATATAAGTATTGATAATTTGAATCCGTCCGTATTTATCTTTAGCCATTCCTTTGGCTTCGCTCTCTGACTTCGCTTCAAACCATCTAAGCTTCCATTTGTCATCCTTATCGTAAAACTCTACTGAGTACGTTATGACGCTTGTGTCACGCTGTAAAAACCTCTCTGAAGTGCTCTTTGCTGAATAATCGAAACTTCCAACGACATCTTCCAAAGTTAATTGCTTCATGCTACTATTCCGGCCTTCTCTAATTGTTGTAATCGATACGTTTCTTTCAATCTCTCAATGACTACCTGACGTCTTCTATCCACTTCTTCAGGCGTAATATTAGCTGCTTCGCAAATACATGACCCAAATTGATACATTCCCATTCCAATATCGTTTCTAATTACTCCCGTTCCGTTACATGCACACATTGTTATTCCCCCTTTTTAAAGTTTCGTAATCTATAATTATCACCAAACATTTCTAGCATTTCTGCATTTTCCATCATTCTGCTAAAATCACGTTCTCCGTACATTTCTGCTAATTGGCCAACATTGAAATTTGTTGTAAATAAAGTACTTTTACCTATGCGACTATCTACAATTTCATTTGTCTTCGTTTGCTTCCAGGTAACGCCCTCTTTATCTTTCTCTGTAAACTCCGCCCCGAAATCATCTATAATAAGAACGTCCACTTTAGCAAGGAGAGACATAAGCTTGTCCTCTGTTAATTCGCTGTTTTTGCTCCAAGTAGATTTGATTTTGGTAAACAATTTATTCATTTGGATGAACATCGCACTATATCCACGTTTCATTAATTCCTTTGTAGCTGCCACACATAAATGGCTTTTTCCTACTCCGTAATCCCCTGTAATAATCATGCTCGTTGGATCTTCTTTGCTGTATGTAGAAACGAAGTTCATGATTGTCTCTTTTGCATCCGCTAAATCCTTTGTAAGTGGTACATAGTTATCAAAAGTAGCCTTCTTCAATTTATCGTTGATTAGGCTGTTATCTGCGAACGAATCGTACAAACTAATAACTTGGTTCCTCTTTTGTATTACAAGCGTTTCTTGAGCTAACTGGACGTCCTGAGGAGCAATTTCTTTGCAATGCCAGCAATAAGCTTTGTTATATTCATCAAGAAACTTTTTACGTCTGCATAAATCACATCTTTCATTAGCGACCTTTGGTAAAGTCATACTTGTTGATGAAGCTGCTATCTTTGCCACCGACACTGCCACTGCTTGCATTAGAACCCGCTCCTTTTATTTTTTCGTTTAGATAACCTTCAAATTTAGTCCCGAATAACGTTTCTGGTCGTAAGTACTGGTTCATATTCGAATCAGTAAGCCATTGTGCTGTTTTGATATCAATAACTTGTTTGAAATCTTCTATAGTAAAGCCGTCTTTAAATCTAGCGTTGATTAAGGTTCTTGTTTTGGCCGTTTTATGTTTAAAGGACTTGCCTATTTTTTCATTAAGATAAGAAACAATATCCTCATAAGGGATTGGTGATTCCTTGTTGTCTTCGTCAGAAGAGGACGTAGTATTATTTGTTTTATTAGTACTTGGTTTATTAGTACTTAGTTCTTTAGTACTTAGTAGCGGTCGATTTTCTACTGGTAGGTTTTCCACTAGTAGACTTTCCACTGGTAGAATTTCTACTAGTGGTTTTTCGACTTGTGGTACTTCATATATAATCGTTTCCCACTTGTGAATCTTCCCGTCTTCCCCCTTAATTGGGAATCGTTTAACGTACCCGCATTCCTTTAATTCCTTCATTCCAGCTTTCAAACTCGCTATACCATCTTTCGAATGCTTTGTTACTTCTTCCATATAAAAGACCCAGTCGTCAGGAAGCGAAAGGATATATGCAAGAATTCCTTTCGCCTTCCAAGTTAAACGTTCATCGCGAAGCCCTGTATTATTAATTGTTGTGTAGTTTTTGTCTTTACTTACTCTAAAAGTTGCCATTTACATCTCCCTTTCGCATATCGCAATATCACCTTTAACACTTAATATCCTGTATCCTGGATAGCGATCAGGAGTGATGTACTCAATCGCCTTAGATTTTGCTTCTTTTTCGTTTCGTGCGCCCTTCCATACCCACGCCGGAAGGACGACTTTAGATTCTGTTTTATCTAACATGGTTTCATCTCCTTATTAAGCTGATTGTTGTGCTGCTTGTAACATCATATTGATAGCTGTTTTTATCCGATTATCAGTTTTGTCATTCTTAACTAACCATTCAAGGTAACCTTTGTTTTCTTTAAAGATTTCTCGTAACGTCTTCCCTTCGTACTTACCGAATGAAAGGATGATTTCCGAACCCTCAGTAGCATTTGTAGGCAATGGCAAGTCTTCTTTTCGTTGAGTATTTGTTCTATTTTGATTGCTATTATTGTTATTTGGTTGTTTAGGTATAGGTTCTTTAGCATCTGCATCATCTTCGTCAGTTGGAACACCGAAGAATTTAAGTAAAAAGTACCTTTCCGAATATGTCAGTGCTGAACCGTACGCTTTTGAAATGTCATCTTGTTGTCCAAAAAACTTCCAAGGGATCGTTTCTCTTTCGTCAGGCTTCTCTGCATTGATCCACTCGTAAAATCCGTCACCTTCAATCACAAAGTCTGTTGTATCCTTACCTTTTTTACTTTTATAGCTGTATTGCCATGTTTTGTGCTCACCCATCTTTGGCATGAGGATAACTTGTAATTCGTCCATGTTATTTTTGATTTTATGGAGTATTTGAGAACCTGTTACGTAGTCATATCCATAACTTTTTCCGTTTTTTACAAATACGTCTATGTCTTTACGAATTGCTACTAGCTTTTGCCAGAGATTCATTATTCGTCATCTCCTCTAGTGAACTTTTTCAATACAGCAATCGCATCTTCTATTTCAAACACCTTACTTTCAGTCTCTTGGATATTTTCAATTACAATTGGCTTCTTTGCCTCTAATCTTTCTAACTCTCGTTTGTATTCTCCTAATCTCCGTTGTTCTACAGATAACGACTTCTCTAACTCTTCAATCCCTGCATTCAAAATGGAATCACCTCTTCTTGTTGACTAACCTCGTAAACTTCCATAAGTGCTTGTAATCCGTATTCATAAGCCACAACCATTGATGAGGCACCAGGTTCTTTACTTTGCTTATATCGTTCAACCAAACTCATTAGAATTTGAATTTCAGCTTCGATTTTGTTTTGTAATCCCATATCATTCACCTGCCACTTTCGCTACAGAGCGTTCTTGTACGAATTGTTTAATACAATCAGCCTCTGCATGGATTGGATCCCCATTGCAATCAAGATAACCTTCGCCGTAATAAATCTCTCCGCCGCATCCTTGGCAATAATCCATGAAATCATTTGTTGCTGAATCATGAGCGTTTCCAATCAACATTCCGTTTTCTAACATTTCTTATTCCTCCTTGTTTTTAGGAGAAAACATTTGGTATAATGTAATTAGAGTCATTACATGTGTTTTCTCCAAACCGTCCTATTGGTGAGGGCGGTTTTTTATTTTTTCTTGATTCCTTTTCCCCAACATTTATATCTGCATGGAATGTAGAGAAACTCTACAGGCTCATGATCTATACCACTATCTCCTGTATAGTGATACCAATACTCCGGAATCCACCTTACTATGAGTAAACCTGTTTCATCCCTTGAATATCCTTCTTCCATTTCTCATTCCCCTTTCTTGATGCTTTCGAGCATCGGAATATCCAGGAACCTATTTGCTAGGTGGGGGATACCATTAAATTCCTGAATATTCCGACAAGCGAGAGCTTGTCCTATTAATCAATTGGGATAATCTCGTATGTTTCTGACATATCCGCATGCCACATTTCAACGTACTCTGCATGTTGTCTCGATGAATATTGTTCAGCTTCTTCTGGTGTGTTTACATCTTTAAATTGATAAGCCTCTGGATCGTGTTTCTCATTATGTTTAAGATATTTTTTCGTTTTCACATTCTGAATGACGTATTTCATTCCCATTCCCCTCTCTATTTAGCTAGAGTTATATAATGGTATTTCTCGATGACTGCCACGCTGTTATGTACGCCTCTAGCCTTTAAATCTCGTATCATTTTGATGATGTTTTCTTTGTCTTCCTTATCCTTCTGCTGTTTATCCATCACTTTTCATCCTTCATAATCCGTTTGTCTATCCGATCCATCAGATAAATGAATCCTGCAAGTCCGATGACTGAAACCAGTATCATTAAATGTGAGAATGTACTTTCTTCCATTGTTTACATAGCTCCTTCCATTGGTCTTTCTGGTGGATACCATCCGGACACAAATTTCATAGCATTCTGATAATATTTACGTGGGATCTTATCGTATTTAGCGACTCCGAAGTGTTTCTTTAATGCTCCGTACACAGCTTGATAAGAAGTGTTGCTGTAACCCTCTTCTTTTAGTTCGAATACACGGTGTTTCACTTTACGTTGTACAGCTTCTTTATTTTGTTCAGTTAACCAAACCTCGTTATCTACAAGGTGTTTTACTTTGCTTAGTTCCTCATCTGTTTGTTGCTGATGTTCTTTGATTTGTTTTAATTCCTTCATGCTGTGGATCACTGCGTCTTCGATGCTAATTGGTTGTTGCTGTATTTTTTGGATATGCTCTTTCATTCGTTTAAATTCATTTAGAAACTTAATTTTCATCTTCATTGCTTCTGGTGTTATGTAGCTCATCGCTACAATTGCGAATGCATCTTCTGTTAAGTTGTATTTGTCATACCATTGTTTGTTTTGCGGATGTTGGTATTGGGTCTCCCCAAAGTTGGTGATACCCCATTGTTGTTCACCTGCTTCAAGTAGTTTTTCAATTTGAATTTCGATGTCCCTCATCACATGATCATGACGCTTACCGAACATTTGAGAGATTGTTAAGCTATCCGTAACAACTTCATTTCCTGCCATAAAGACAATCTCACTTACTGGATACTGCAAAACTTGTAATTGATTCATTTTATTTTCCTCCATATTCGTTTTTTGAGACGTCTCTTTTTGAGACCTTTAAGGTAAAAAAAGACTACCTTGTCAATTCATCAATAGTAATTTCATACAAACCAGCGAGTAAAGACAATCTATGTAAGTTAGGTTCACGCTTTCCTGTTTCTACTTGAGAATATGAGTTCCTATTCGTGTAACCCATTGTTTTAGCTACCTCAACCTGTGTGAAACCTTTAGAAAGTCTTAGCTCCCTAATCTTTTCCGTGTTTAATTTCATTCGGTATCACCCTTTGTTCGTTTCGTTGATTTGAGTATAACATAGGGAGTCTCTTTTTGAGAACCCATAAATTATAAAAAAATAAAAGTTTTTAAAAGTGTTGTCATTTCGAGAACATATTTGTTAAATTTAAGATATAGGAAATGTATTTATGTAATTATTTTTAGCGTTAGTAAGTAAAGATTACTAATAAATATTAAGGGGAATAATAGAATGGATTACAAATTAATTAGTAGACGTGTGAAAGAGATAAGGACTGACCTACAACTCAGCCAAAGGGAATTTGCTGAAGCTTTAGGAATGCAAAGTAGATCTGCAGTATCGATGTGGGAAAATGAAGACAGTACAAAGTGCCCATCTAAAAAGATGAGCTTAGAAATTGCGAAACTGGCTAATGTATCAGTTTCTTATGTACTTGGTGAATCAAGTGAAAAGAATCCTGATGTTGCCGCAAAAGATGAATGGGAAAGACTTATGATGCAAGTTAAAACTAAATCACCTGAAAAACAAAAAGAACTTTTAGATCTTATTACAAACTTAGTTAAGATATCCGGCGATTGATAGCTTTAGTTGCTACCAATCGCTTTTTTTATTTCTGATAATATGTCGTAAGATGCTGAATCCCCTTTTTCGGCACTATTCATAACTTCTTTTAGTACATCCCCAAATTTATCAACTACAGCTTTGCTCTCTAATTTCTCCATCCCTAAATCCTCCTATGTTTTCATTATAGTTTGTGAATCATTCACATAGTTTCGGCTTTTGTCTTTTTTGGTAAAAACCGAACAACCCCTAAAACCACGAAATGCGACCACCCTTTTCAGGACGATCGCATTTCTATTTATATTATTAACGTTTACCAGCCGCCACCGCCTGGTTCGTTTGAATACATAATTACATTTTCATAGCCTGTTGCTTCTTGTTTTGGCTCTTCAACTTTTTTATCAGCTGAGAAAGCAAACAATCCAGCGATTGCTAAAATCGGTAAAAACATTAAAATCTTTTTCAATAAATTCACCTCTTCTCATAAGATTATTATACCATTTTTTCAATTATAGCCCAAGTATAATTGTGGTATTTTCGCATAAAAAAGGCTCTTTTTTTCTAAAAACATTTTGTGTGATTTTTCTAGTAAATATTTGTCTTCTTTCGCTAACCCCATATAACAAGTTTCGAATTCGTTTAAAGAACCATTTGCTTTTTCTATCTCTAGCAAAAGCAATTCTGCCTTCATTTTGTTTCCTTTTTTTAATTCTAAATAAGCATAGCCGACTTTATCAAGAACTTGCGGCAATGTTTGTATATCCCTGTAATGGTGGATCTTCAAAAAGATTAATGTATTCTCCACTCTTTGTTTTTTTCTTTTAACATCTTCTCCGACTGTGAAGGCGCCATTCTCTAAAATAAATAGTGACTTCTCTAGCATTTTCTTAGATTGTTCGTAGCTTTCAAATAAGTAAGATTCTCCAAGACTGAAATAAGCGCTAGCTTTTTGAATTAGAAAATCCGGATTCTTATCACAAATATCTAATAGACCGTTGCAATGTTCCCTTGCTTGTACTATCTCATTTTGCATCAGGTAGGTAACGATCATACCTTCTTTCATTCGTACTAAATGACTGTTACGAATAAATTTGTTGGCCGTTTTGTTTATTTTCTTTTCTACTTTTGCAATCCGTTTGAATAAAACTTTATATTCTTTCATTTGGTAAAGGGTTTGACATTTCAAAATTTCTATTAAAGTTTTCATTTCCTTACTGGCGATCACGCTCTTTAAATCATCTAAATCATCATAAAAATTATAAGGATCATATTTAGGCTCATTTTCATTCTTTTCTCTGCAGTGTTCATAAATAACGTTATATACTTTTGCCCACTCTCTGTTCATTTCAGTTGGAGAACTCAGTTCTTTATCAATAATTTCTTTCAAAGAAACAAATTCTCTTCGGAATGCCGCATACTCCATAGCTTCCCTTTGGTTTTCGGGTTTGGCATAGGTAAGATATTCAGAGAGCATATCATTTCTTAATGTTGGTGCAGGTGAATCGTAAAGTTTCATAATTATTTTTACTAAATAATTAAAACTAATTTCCGTTTTTTCATTTAAAATATCTGACAGCGTGCTTTTCGCTATCCCAACATACTTCGCTAACTCTTCTCTAGTGATTTTAGATACGAATAAATCGTCTTTTAATCTTCTTAATAAACCACTCATGAATTCTTGTTTAGATTCATTAACAGAAATATCATGCACAAAATTTGCCCCCTTGTTGGACAAAAAAGACACGTTACCCCTAGGTTTTTACATTTACAGGAAAACGTGTCAACATATCTAAGTTGTGTGTTATAATTATGTATGAGACTTATGACAAGTGTTTTCCCTAGTGCGATTAGGGAGGACGGTGTAAGAGTGTTACCAGCACTACTTACACAGTTGTAGGTCTTTTTTACGTCCGTTTTTAGTTATTTTCATAATAACACATTTTTCCCAAAATTCGGTCATGGAGTTATCTGATTTTTATTGAGAAAGTTGGATAAACGCTATATATCAACGTTTATCGGATTTAAAGAAATTAAATATGCAATTGTACATTAAGACGTTTGAAGAACCCATATGCATATTTTACCACTATTCTCCCCAAAAGAGAACATAAGTTCCTGTTTTATTTTTACCTAAGATTAAAAATATATCATAATATCATAAATGACAATAAATCTATCATTTATAGTATATCGATATTCATATAACTATACTGATAGTATGAAAACTTTAGGTGAAACTTTAAAAAAACTTAGGAAAAGTCGTTCGTTAAGACAAGCGGATTTAGCTCATGATCTAAATCTCAGCAGAAGCCAGGTCAACAATTATGAAAATGGATTTTCTGAGCCTGATCTTACGACAATGTTTCGTCTCGCCTCCTATTTCAATGTAACGTTAGACGTACTTACTGGGCGCACTGACGTTACTGATGATGAAATGCTACATAATACTCTTTCTGGTGTTCAAAAAACGTATGGAGCGTTATCTGATAGCCAAAGAGAGAACTTTTGCAAACAACTTGACCATTATGTGCGGTTCTTAGGTGAGAATCACGAAATACTGTGATTTGATTTCATTTTAGAAGAAATCTTTTCCATTGACCAGTGGTAAAATTTGACATAATTTGACCAATTGTGGTAAGAGAGCGAATTGCTCTCTTTTTTTATTTCCGTTCGACAAAATATGACAAAATAGTTGTAACTGGATTTGTTATGCTTTCTATAAATATTACAATTTTACATAATTGGAGGATGCATAAATGAAGAAACCGTTCTATAAAAAGTGGTGGTTCTGGGGAATTATCATCTTTTTTTATCTAGGAATAACTGGAACGCACGATAAAAAAGAAGAAGAAAAGAAAAACGCCGCTAAAGAAGAATCAAAACAGGAAAAAAAGCATGTAGAGAAAGAAAATAATAAACAAGATAACGTTAAAGAAGAGACATCCAATGATAAAGATAAATATCAACTAGAGAAAGAATCAAAAAACGCAATTAAGGTTCAAGATGAAACGAAAGTAAAAAAAGCAACAATTGATGAATACAAAGGCAGAATAAATCAAGCTTTCAAGGAAATGGGAAGAAAAACAAATTTGAAAATTAATTCCACTGACGTTTTAGAAGATGGGAGAACCGTTATCAACTTATCCGACAATATCCTTATATTCTTAACAACAGACAAGGACAAATATATTGAAAAAGCCACACTTGGTATGACTACTGACGCTTATTTATTAGAACATAAAGACTTTGAATTCGCATTCTTATTATTAATTGGAACAATAGATGACTCATTAAATTATTCAGAACGTTATTTAGTTAAACAAGAACTTGGTCTTAGTGATAAAGATGCATTTAACAAGCAATTCACTAAAACGTATAAGAGAAATGGCATAACATATACATTTAAAGGCGGTATAAAAGATAACTTTATTCTACAGGCTGAATTAAAAGATTAAGATTTGAATCATCTTTCTCAATGACCAATATTAATTAACGTGGTAAAATAATGTTGGATTAGTCATCCAATACATATTATTAAAATTAAAGTGGTTCAAGTCGGAGGAAGGCACCTTAGGGTGTCTTTTCTTTATAAATAAAAAAGCCCACCTATTTCCGTAGGCGGGTTATATGTGATTTTGCACTTGTGCATTATTAAATTATTCCATGATCCCTTAATCCTCGTTAAGCTTCCCGATTTCTCTTCTTTTTTCGTCAAATCTTTTGTTTAATCATTAAGATATTTCCATGTAAAACCTTTAGCGATATTCTCTACAGTAGCTCGGGATAATCCGAACTTTCCAGCCAATGCTGTAGCCCCATATTCTTTATCTCTTGGCTTGTAATTATTTCTAATGAACAAAGCGTCTTCCTCAGTTATTTTTGTGGCTCTATGTTTTTCACCAACTGTAGTTGCTAATCCGTTTTTGAATGCATGTATTGTATTCTCCGAAGACGTACACCATTCTAAATTGCTAGCCATGTTATTATCTTTATTACCGTCAATATGGTTTATTTCAGGTTTGTCTTCTGGGTTAGGAACAAAGGCTCTGGCTACCATTTGATGAACCGGCCTTTTTTGCCCATATCCTTCATTTAAATATATGTAAACACGAGTGTATTTCTTTAAATCTTTATATGCTTTTAAAACTTGTCCTTTTTTCTTTCTTCCTACTGCATCAATTCTGTCGATACTTCTGACACGACCTAAATTACTAACTTGATATCTTCCTTCGAAACCTTGAATATCCTTCCAAATCTCTTCCATGATACCGCCCCTTCGTTTTTAAATATAAGCCCCATTATATAAATGGCAATCGACAGTTTCCCCTTTTACTCTTCTTTTTTAGTCATGAATCTGCTAAGATGAAGAGTAGATAAATAGATTTTAAATCAAAAAACTTTTACATAAAATAAAAAAACCCCCGACAGAAGTTTTTAGATGGCGTTTAGCTTGGCGGCAGATACCATTTAAAAACCGGAAACAGAGGTTTTGTACATACGTAAATTAAGTTGATACCTAAATAGTATCATAACTTTAAAAAAACGTAAACTACAAATCCTCTATTCATTGTACCCAAATTTTGTCGGGGCAATAAATGGAGGATTTTTTATTATGTCTAACAAATTAAAACGCGCAGTAATTAAAGAAGAATTAGTTGCACTAACAGGCGATTTCAAAAAGGCTGTTCTTTTGAATCAGTTAATTTATTGGAGTGAACGTGTATCTGACTACGATCAATTCATTGAAGAGGAAAAGAAACGTGCTCGTATGGCCATGAATACAGAAGAAAGACAGCGAGCTGAATTATTTGAACAAATTGAACTAACTCACGGATGGATATATAAAACAGCGGATGATATGAGTGCAGAGACAATGCTTGGAATGAGTAAGTCTAGCATTGGTCGTCACTTAGAAACACTTTTACAAGAGGGTTGGTTAGAACGTAGAAAAAACCCAAATTGGAAAGGTGACAATACATACCAATATAGGGTCGATATTCTAAAAGTGCAGAAAGACCTTTTTAAAAAGGGGTATTTCCTTGAAGGATATAAGTTTGATCTTAGAGAGTTTCAAAATGAAATTGCGACGTTCTATAATGAAACTCCGGAGTTTCAAAATGAAATTGACGATTCTAAAATAGAACAACCAATTCCAAAATCGAACGATCAATTTCAAAATGAAACAACATTACCAGAGATTACTACAAAGACTACTACACAAATTACATCAGAGAACTCTTTATCCTCTTCTTCTAGTTTAGATAATTTACTAGATATAGTAGATGGATTAAATTTAGAAAATGAAGAGGAAGAAGAATATATAAATCAAATGTCTAATCTTTTCTATAAATCTGTCGTTGAAAGATTAAAAGACAAAAAGATCTTTAAAAGTAAACAGCAATTTTTAGATGTATTAAAAACGTTGCAAGAGAAAAATGTACGTATCGGGACAATAAAACAAGTGGACAAGTCTATTGATGAGTTTTTAATAACTGTGGAAGAACGTAGTCAAACGTCAAATCCTGTACAGAAACCAGCGATTTTTTACGCCGGTCGCCTTGCGATGGTTATTGAAAGAGAAAACACTGTAGAAACTGCGAAAGCTTTTATACGTCAAAATAAAGAAGAATTTAAAGGTAACATTTTATTCTTTAATTGGTTAGAACAATAGAATTTAAGGGGAGATTCTATGATTAACGAGCTTGTAGGAAACGAATGGATTGAGGATTTTGTTAAAACGAATGATTTTTCTGTAGCTCTTGGTATGGTTTGGAGAAATGGTTATGAATCGTCAGGGTCTTTTCAATTCACTCACAAGTCACGCGATATAGTGAATAAGTTCGCTGATTTCTTTGAGAAAGAAACAAAATCAAGATATCGCGAAGAAAAAGGATATGTAGAATGGTACACCACTATGAGTAGCGGTCACCTATTTATCCAGAAAATAAAGGAATTAGGTTGGACTCCCATACAAGAAAAATCCAGATCATTCCCTAATGGCGAATTCAATAAAGAAATATTTGTTAAAACATATATCTTAATGAGACATGATGTTGGAATTATGAGAGAAAAACGACCTAAAAACAAGATTTATATTAGACCTCGTTTACGCATTCATGGATCTACAGATATATTGGAACATTTAAACGAGTTTATGTACAAGGAATTAGGTATTAAAAAGAAACAATTACAGACTGACGGGAAAATCCCTAAAGCGAAAACGGTATATTTTCAATCATACAAGGACATTGAAAACATTTTAAAATATATAGGTGCTTCAGAAACATTAGAGAAGTTATATTCATTTGATCTAGGGTTTCATGATGCTCAAGAATTTGAATGATTCTCTTATTTGAGAATCATCTTTTTGTTTAAAATTTCACGCACCATATCTGTTGTATAAACCATAATTTCAGTCTATAGGGGATTTTGACGAAGACAAGGATTCTCCTTCTATCATCACGAATGATATAACACGAGGTGATGGTGTTATGACAGATAAAACAGACAGCTCTCAATCCATTTATATTAGCAAAGATGTAGCGATGATGCTTAAGATTCAGGAATCAACCTTACGTAAGTACTGTATCATGCTAGAGGAACACGGATACCACTTTCATAAGAATGAGCATGGGCACCGTGGATTTCTTGATAACGATGTTATAACGCTCAGAAAGTTAATTGAAATCAAATCACACCCTGATATGACGTTAAAACAGGCCTGTGGCGCAGTTATGACATGGGTTCGGGAGAAAGATGTATCAGAGGTTGATATGAATGTTATAACGGAAAATGAGCAACATGACGAGCGATATAACGAGCTTAAAGAAATGATTCAGCATCAGAATGAGATGTTGAAGAAAATGGTGATAAAATTGGACGAGCAGCAACGTTATATTGATGAGAAATTGGAGAAGCGAGATCAGCAGCTTATGGGTGCCATACGTGAGATGCAGGAAGAAAAACGTGTATTGTTGGAGACAGCAGCAACGAATAAAAAACCTTGGTGGAGATTCTGGTAAGATTATAAGTGGAGGAGATTTAAATGCAGTGTGTTATGATATTAGACAATCGTTTAAGAGAAAATTTGCAACAACCATATGAATTATATTTCAAAACCTATACCGAGAGAATATCTCCAGTTTTTGACAATATAGGTCAGGAAGCTGAAGAAGTTGCTGAAAAAACTTACAACGAAATGATGATGCAGGTAGGTCATGAAAACTGCGATCCTGGTGATTATGCTGATGATGCATTGCAATTTAGTATAAATTACTATGAAAATGTATCGTTAATGAGGTACAACACACAGTTAATGTGGATTTCTACAATGTATCAATTTTGGGAGCAACAAGTTAGAAAGTTTTTATATAAAGAAATGACACGTAGTGGTTTTAAGTTTTTTGATAAGAATCAGAAAGAAATAGAATATAAAGATTTTTGTACGAATATCGGTAAAATAAAAGATTTCTTCCTTAAATTTCAAGTTGATATTACTACCTTATCTTGTTGGGACAAAATAAACGAGTTGAGATTGCTTGCTAATGTAATAAAACATGGACCAGGTGAATCCGCTAATGATCTATTGAAGATCAGACCAGGTATATTCGATTCCTCGTATGTATCAGCCAACCTATTAGACTTTTATCAAACAACTTTAAATGATGTAGTTATTAACTTGAAGGAACATGACTTAAAAACGTATGCAATTGCGTTAACTGATTTTTGGGGGCAGTTGCCAGATAATATGGTAGTAAATTAACGGAAACGCTTCTTTAATTTTATCGATATGTTTCATTTAGTGGAGATTCTGGTGAAGGGTCTCTTTTTTTGTTTATTAAAATTAATAACAGTTATATAAGTATTATTAATTTTGTTATTTTATCGTATAATATATTGCCAAAACCATCCGTTTTAGTTAGAATAAAAGTAACATTATATAACTATTATATAAGTATTAAATAACTATTTAGGAGATGGGAAAATGACGAAAGTATTTGCAATTGATCATGGGAATGGTGCTGTTAAAATGCGTACAGACGTGTTTAAAAAGACTCTTCCATCTATTTATTCATTCGCTTCAAACGTTGGGGAAGCTTTATCTGGTGGGAAAATGAAACTTAAAACTTACAAGGTTGATGGCGCTGAGTATGTGTGGGGCGACGATATCATTAAAGTGAACAATACTTTAAACACATACGCTCAACAAAATCGTTACAAGACTAACCAATACATCACTTTATCTAAAATCGCATTAGCTGAAATGGCAGCTAAATCAAATGTTAAAGGTTACGATGAAGTATTAGTTGTAACTGGTGTTCCTAGCCAGGAAATTGGCACAAAAGCAGTTGAAGAAATCAAAGAAGTATATCAAGGAACTCATGAAGTTGAAGTGAATGGTAAAAAAGTAACGATTAATGTTGTAGATGTTATCGTACTTGCTCAACCAGTAGGGACAGTAATGAGCCGTTACTTAGATGAAGATGGATTTGTAAGTGATGATTCTTATGAAGATATGACTGTAGGTATCATTGATATTGGAACAGGTACTACAGATTTAGATGTAGTTTCTATGTTACGTCGTGATAAAGAATCAACATCGGTTCCTAAAGGAATGCATGATGTATATGAGCCGATTGTATCCAAAATCAAAAAAGAAACTAGCGCTACTATTAATGATTACAAATTAGAAAAAGTATTTGAAAGTGGAGAATACCAGGCTTCTAAGCGTATGGATCCAATTGATTTCAATGAAGAAAAGTCAGCTTCAATTAAAGAAGTGTATGATTTCATTGTGAATGGTGTAAATAATGCTTGGAAAACATTCGATCGCTTCGATGAAGTTCTTGTTTCTGGTGGCGGTGCGAATACATTCCATCAGTTATTGGAAGAATGGATTGGTAAAGTAACTAAATTAGAAGAGAGCCAGACGGCAAATGTAGAAGGCTTCTATAGATACGGTAAATTCGAGGTAGGCGAAGAAGATGGCGAATAAGACGTACCTTTTGTCTTATGATGATGTATTAGATAAAGACATCAAGTTATGGTTAGAATCCTTACCGCGCAATCGTAAAGCAGAAATGGTAAGAACAGCTATTAGACAATTCATGCATACGAGCGGCACAGCACCCGTTATTGCTCCAGTGGTAGAAAAGAAAGAAGAACCGAAACAAAAGAAACGTCCTAAGTTAAATCGTGGCGGAGATTTTGAATCTTAATAACAGATAAAGGCCCTGATTATTCAGGGCTTTTTTTATTCTATATTCACCTTTGTCTACATAATATAATTATGCCTGTTACCCCTTGTAACTCTTCATAGATTCAACAGTCAAACTGGGTGTGCTGTTTAGTTAGGAAGAGTTACTATATTTTCGTTGCAAGACTATCCATGAAATTGCTAATTGAAGAAGCTTGGAAGATACGTAAATTAGAAGAATTAATATCATACTGCTTATCAGTAATAATTAATATTGACGGGAAGTATTTAGATCCTTTGGGCTGCCACGATTCGTTATGCCACTCCTGACTATGAAAGTATAATTCATACCTATTGATTTTATCTTGCATAACTTTTTTACTGTAAACTGATTTTTGGACTTCAATAAAAAATGGAGATCTACGCCATATTGTAAATGCATCGGGCTCCATATATTCTTTTCCGTATTTCGGTTCAACTTTGAATAGTTTAGGTTTTTCATACTGAATGAGTTGTTTGTATACGTCCACAATGCCGAGGAAGTGGGGAATCTTTTGGCTAGTTTTTCGAAGTGTACTAGGTTGAGGGAAATATATAAATGGCTGCTGTGAGATATTTGCATCCACATGACCATCTCTTCTTAATCGTTTCATTACCGTATTACAGCAAGTAACCGCGTTTTTTAATCCTTGAAAATGCAAATCAATAATATCATCCCTAGACATACATCTAAAACGTTTCAAATCCTTCAAAATGGTTTTGTCTCTACTCATCATAATCTAACACCCCAAATAATTGATTCTCTTCTTGTGGAGGATTCTGGAGCGTCATATCCTCTTTTGGAACGCGGTAAGGTTCAACAATTTGCTTTGCCTTACTTATTTCTAAATATGGAGCTTGCACTTTCTTTAATCCGTTTAGTTTTAATATCATTTGGCCCGATTGCTCTAAATGTTCTGATCCAGGTGTACCCATGATATTACTATTAATCGTACTATCACATTTAAAGCCCATTCTTACTGTCATATTCAACTTCAACTTACCATCTAATACTTTTGCATCAGGACGTTGCATACTGAGCATCAGAAAGACTCCGAGAGCCCGGCCGACTGCTGATATTTTTTCGATTGTAGACATACATTCTTTTTCGCCTTGAAGCATTGCTACTTCATCAATAGCAAGTAAGATGTACGGTTTCTGTTTATCAAGATTCATTTTGTTGTATTCGTCAATATGGTCCACTTCATACTCTTCCATTAGTTTTCTACGTTCTCGGATTTCCTTCCACACTTTTTGCAACATTATCTTCATTTCGATTTCTTCCATACAAACTTCTTTTACATGTTTCACTCTTCTTAAGAAATGAAATTCGGAGTTTTTTAAGTCGCCCAGATACAAATGTAATTTATCAGGAGACATGTATTGAATGAGTGTGGACAGAACAACGCGTACCGTACTACTTTTACCGCTTCCTGTTTCCCCTGCGATTAATAAATGTGGTGTATTTGAATCAACCATATCGTACACAATCATATTACCGAACTGGTCCCGGCCAACCACAACAGGAAGACGATGTTGTTTTAGTAATGGCTGCCATTTCTTATAACTGTAATTGTATAGCTTCAGTCCCGCATCGGAATGAAATACATTAAGTACAAATCGTTTAATATCACCTTCAATCGCTACGTTGCGTCCTAATATTTGTTGAAAACAAAACCATTTCTTTTCAATTGTCTTCGGATCCAAACCATTTGGAATGGTAAATATATATCTAACTCTTTCTTGTGTGGACGAAATATCATGTATCTTTGGATAAATCGGTATTTTCCCCCCTCGTGTTTGATGGTCTACATATAAACCTGCTTTTCCAAATACCTCTATAAGTTGATTCTTCAAACTTTGTTTATGAAGCCATTCTTTGATGAGTCCCATGTAACACCTCCTAAAACATGATTAAGATTTTGATAAACACATACCCAATGAAACAAACTCCACCTATCCTCATTCCGTGATACATTCCATCACTTAAAAGTTTAGCTGCCGCAACGTGATCATTTTTTACAAGATGCTTCTCTAATATCGCTCCGCCAATTGTAGTTACTCCTAAAGCTCCTAATGAAATGAATGTAGTTAACATATAAAACTCCCCTTTATAAACAGAATTTAAAATCCTGATGATACATAGGTTTATCGCCCCAAAACCTTGATAGTATTACTTTGATAGCTAACTTGATAGCTACTTTGATAGTACAAATACTAGTTACCTTGATAGTGGATTGGTTATATACCTTGATAGCTAATTTGATAACAAGTTTGATAGCTACTTTGGTAGCGACCTTGATACATCTTATTGTGGATGGCTTGGACAATATTCAAACTTTCGTGAAGTTTAAAAAGTTTAATTTTGGTACAGACTTGTTACCAATTAAGAAAGTAAGGGAGAGAAAAAGATGTTCGGACTAGGTAAGCCACGTTCACGTTTCGGTAAATTTCTTGATAAAAATGGCCTTTCACAACAGGACATAGTGAGGGAAAGTGGAGTTAACAGGGGAACGATCAGCCGAATATGCCAGGGAGATGCATTTCAACCATCATTAAAGAATGGAAATAAGATTATAAGAGCCTTGAAAAAGTTAACGAATAAAGATGTTTATTATGATGATTTTTGGATGTAAATAAAAAAAGCCGCCCAACAGGACGGCTCTCATTGTTTATTTCTTAATATAATCGTAATACCACTTTCCGTCCGGTCTAGTATCCATCCACCAAGTGATCTTGTCTAATTCTGGATTAGGTAACACTTCCGTTTGTAAGTATGCTATACCAGTTGATGGATCAGAAATAACTTGTCCTTTAGTTCCGCGCTCAGCCATAGCATTTAATACTTCAGGAACCAACGCGACGCCAAACCCACCAGATTTAACATATTGATATCCGCCATTAGAAACAGGTTGTTCTGGCTGCTTCTCTCCTGTAAACCAAGATAAAGGTTTATCTCCAACTAAAGAATTTAAATCAACCTTTCCGATTCCATCAAGCCATCCACCTGTTTCTCCGTCTGCGTATTGCCAAATATCACATTTATAAGCAGGTTTCGGTCCACCATATCGTGGAATCCAAAGGAAATCAGCTTTCACATTGTTTAATCCATATTTATTATACATGTGGTGACTTACATAAAAACCAACTTTCCACCCTTTAGACTTACAACGATTAATGAAGGCTTGTGATGCTTCCGCTATCTTTTGCTCTCCACATGACTTCAATGTATCGTCTTCAGTATCTAAAACTAAGAATTTAGCATTAGGACTAACACGAGCCATGAAATCATCAGCTTCTTTGATCGCATCATTTACACTTACAAAACAACCATATGCATAAGCGGCGTGAGGGATATTTCGTTTCTCTAATTCTTTTACATATCCATTATAATATTGATCTATCATATTAGAACCGTATTGTACACGGCAAATACATAAATCTAATTGTGGCCCAATTACATCCCATTTTATTGAACCTGCATTCCATTTCGAAATATCGATAATTTGTCCCATTATTGAACATCTCCTTTTTTATCTTCTTGTTTTTGTTTACCGCCTAAAACTTCAACTGCATTTGTTAATACTGAAGGTAAAGGGATTCCCATCCGCCCTGCATTTTCTAAAAGTGAAAGCAACTCATTTCCGATAAAGAAAAAGATTGTAGCTTCACGAATAGCACTATTTGTCCCTATGGCTGCATCAGCTTGAGTAGCTGCCCCGACCAAAAGAAAAAGCACCACCTTTTTGGCGATGCCTTTGAATCCTACTTTACTTTTCAGTTCCCCATTGAATCCTGCTGCAATTACTCCTGTGATATAGTCGATAGCTGCCATGATTAGTAGAACCCTCAATGTTGTATCCCACCCTCCCAAAAAGTACCCGCAGAAGCCACCGAAGGTAAAAATAAATGATTTTATTAATACATCAATACGATCCATCTTTTCACTCCTTTTACAAAATAAAAAAGAGCGGTGAATTTCACCTCTCTTTGTTTATGTCACTATTCGATTTCTAAAAACACTTTGTTCCCTTCCTGTTTAACCGTTATTTCGTTGTCAACAACACAACCGCCTTCACAGGATATATAAACTTCACTATCAGGATTCAAATTTAACAAATTTGCAATTAATTCTTCAACAGTCAAATCTGCACCTCCCGTGAAATAGATTTTTAACTATATACAGGAATACCGACTATATATGGTGATAATCCTTCTGAATACCTCTTGAATGAATTAGAGTGATTTCGAATGAAATTCTCTTCATCCTTGACCTCTTCTAACCATTTTTTTGCAGACTCTGTTAAACCTCTACAAAATTGTGCTACATCAATATTCAATGCGTCATTAATTACATTATTATGGAAAAAGAAATTAGAATTCGGTTCAACAAATATAATTCTTTTATATTTTGACTTCTCGTGTTGTGTACTTCCTTGATGTAAGAAAGAACATCTAAAATAGTAACAGTCATCAGCTGACATACTAAACTTATCTCCTACATACCTGTTATACCATTCTTTATATTTTCTTCCACTAGCCTTCCCATCATCAGATTGTAAAGCGGCACAAATATCCGGTATGCACAAAGCCATCCCCAAAGATAAATGATATACTCCTGCATCTAAACCTCTTTCAATTTCATTAAACAGATCTTCCATAAATAAGCTACCCCCTTTTGTCATGAGTTTATTATACATGACTAAGAGTAGATACCATTCATGAAATTTGTATTTTTTTTGATTTTTATACATAATAAAAAAGCCTACTATAAGCACGCTTTTGTTTGTTGTAAAAGCCGTATTTTGTTGTAATCTCGTAAAAAAAAGAAAAACACGCATTATACGTGTTTTTAGATTGTTGTTATATCCTCGGTGGAAGTGAATCAACATATTCTTTATAAGTCTTTCTAACAACACCTTTACCTTCACACTCTTCACATTCATTAAATACATCTTCGTAACCTGTGCCATCACATTCAGGACATATTTTTTGTGTGTCATGTATTGGGGATTTCTTAATAACAAGATACTCTTTTAGGTTTACAAAAAAATTCTTAATGCTCATTGATATATCAACCACTTTGTCATTTTATTTATGGATATATTACATTTTACATATTTTCCCTTTATGCGTCAATGAGATTTTATTCTAATTATTGTTGTTCAGTTGGTTGCTCTGGTTCTGTTACAGATGGTTGTTCCGGTTCTTTCGGTTCTTCCTTTACTGGGACTACTTGCTTTACATCAATTCTGGAGAAGATGTAGTCGCCAATTACGACTGTAATTGTATTATTGCTGTTCAACTGCTCATTTAAGAAAATCGGGTCATAATCGTTTGTTATGATCACTATAGGTTTCCCGCTGTTTGTGTGTACTTCTAATTTTGTAGTGCCTTCCGTTACAGGTAAATTAACCGGAAGAATACGTTTTACATCAATTCGCTGAATAATAAAATCGCTGATCAATACCGTGATTAAATCGTTGTCATTTAGTTTCGTATTCAATGTTTCTGCATCATATACTTCAGTTTGCACTTTATGTTTTAATCCGCCTTGTGTATGAATTTCGATTGTTTGCATATGTTATCAATCTCCTTTTATATTATTATTTACCTTAATACGTACCGCCGGATCTGGATTGAATAAAGAGTCTCCCTGTAACAGTGGCGTTTATTCTAGCTAAACTATTCGGTGTAATTTTAATCTCCACATAACGACCACGTTGAAGTTTACCATCAGTATCTTTTGCTAAATATGGAATCAAATTGATATCTTGTCCTCTTATTGAATCGAACGGCAATGTATTCCCATCCACTTCGATCGTTACTTTTGTTGGAGTTTCGTATAACTCGAATATCCCGAACTCAATATCGTGGGTATGGTTTGGCAATGTAATCTCGTGCACGTGATTCGGCAATGTAATATCATGTACATGATTTGGAATGCTAATGCTATGAACATGGTTAGGCACGCTAATACTATGCACATGGTCTGGCAACGAAATATCGTGTGTATGATCGCCGCTAGAACCGTGTGTATAGAAACTAGACCCCGTTCCTTTTGCGTAAAAAGAAGCTGCTGTATTTCTTCCAGGATCAGAAAAAGCTGTATACAATCCTATTGTTGGAGGTTCAGCAGGAACAATTCCTCCACCATGAAACATTTTATGAACATGATCTCCTCCACCACTTGATGTTTTAACCGTACCGCCACCAGAACTGGTTGAACTAACGTTTGCTCCTCCTGAACTTGTAGAACCTACATTAGCACCACCAGAACTGGTTGAGCCAACAGTCGAACCGCCAGCTGAAGTTGAACCTACAACAGCCCCACCGCCTTTAATAGCACGCTCATATGCTCTAAATCTTAATATCTCAAATGTCAGTAACAGTTCATTCACATTTTTTACATCATTAGGTATTTGAAACCTTATGATCGCCGGGTGATCGGGGTCACAATTATCTTGGAAATCTCGACTATCAATATTCGTTGTCCCTTGAGAATACACTTCATTAACTCTCTGTCGTTTTTCGATATCGGCTTGTATCGTACCTAAATCAGTTACTTTATTTTCTAATACAAGCTTTACATCAAGCGGATTACCAGTGACATCATCCTTCGGACGGTCCATTACTCGTAAATCAACTGATATATTAAAATCCTCATCATACAGGCGTACTAGTTTACCAGTCTCGTACTTTTCTATTTTGTACGGATCAATTAACTCATAGTCAATTGCATCAATTTCATACGTAACTTTCGGCATACACGCTTTTAGCAACATTGCTTGAGCTGAAGCATAAAGGGTTTTCGGGTCCTCAAATTTTCTATCAGCCCAAATATAATCAAATCCATCGTGCAACTCTCTGACAAAATCAGGAGCATCAATATAAGGAAGACCGTTGTTAACACTTTTGATTGTAAGCTGATTAACACCCTCACCATAACCAAGAGGATAAATTCTTGTCATGACATCTTTAGCTTCTACTTTTCGTTTAATGCCCTTCATATTCTTCCGGTAGCGTAGTTCACCTGTAATTTCTTCAGAATATCGGACAATGTTTAAAGTCCAAGGATAAGACGAATCATCCCAAGTCCATTGGAATTTCTCATCAAATGGCTTCGGAATGCTATATATTGGGCCTAATAACGTATCTTCATTTTCCCAACTGTATGAAAAATATTTTGTAAAATCACATTGTCCCAGTTTCCAATGTTTTATTCTTTGTTTGCTGAGAAGATATTCAATATTCTGCCTTGTAGTTAAATTAATTCTTTCGTGATAACCAAAAAGCACGCTATCCATCAGTGTGGACAAAACGTGCTCGCAGTCATAAGTTATTATTTTTTCATGTACTTGTCTTTCTTCATCACTGTCCATAATACGAAACATACCAATACGTTTACCGTTATCAAATATCTCTACGTAATCAAAAGTTTCGATTTCCTCTCGCTTTGGATCATTAAACGGCAATGAAAAACCCGCCGTCCAAAGTTCATTGAGAGGCGGGCTGTACTTTATATTATATGCATTTTCAAGATAGGCCTTGAGCTGCATTTGTTTGTTGTAAAGTTTTATTTTACGCATAGGTTACACCATCTCTTAATAACGTTAGTCCTAGCCCCTTTGCTATAAGTTCAAACATGACTTTATATCCTTCGTCTTTTGGATGTAGGCCATCGAATAATAAAGAATCAATGGTTACTCCAGTATTTACTGCATAATCCATATACCCCTTGTAATTCGAAATGTAATCCATATTCGTTTCTTTTGCGACTTGACTAACAGAGCGATCTACATCATCCATTTTAAAGTTTCGTACCGGGTCCATATCGTTTTCTACTGAAACTGGGTTAGCTGACATGAGAATAACATCAATCCCTAATTCACGTATATACTTAATAATTTCTCTATGGTATCCCTTTGTTGCAGCATTTGTTTTAAAGGTATGACGGTCATTAGTGCCAATTTGCATAATGACAATACTGTCATTTGATTCGATTAACTGATCTCGAAATTTATAGACAAATTCTGAATTTTTCCCACTAATACCAAAATTGATAACATCAGCTGTCTTAGGTATTTTTAAACCTTGTACATAAACAGAATAGGCTGTTGAGCTATCATTCTTTCTGTTCGTCTCACGAATTTCAACTACATGTTTATCTAACGTTAATCCAGTAACTTGTTTTTCTACATTATCTGTATACACCCCATACGTATCAAGTTCCCCCCATTTTACGCCATCAATGTAAATATCCATAATACCTCCACCGCCAATAGTGGCGTGGTAAATACTAAAATGATCTCCGTAAAACGTGAATTTAATGCCGTTACTTTGCGTTAAATTAGAGAAGAACGTTTGCCATTTTAATTTAGAAGCAATACTTTCCGATATTCTATGTGTATTTGAAATATACAATAAACGAGGATCGTTAACCGCTATCTCAAATTCTCTATTGTACTCATTAATAACATGATTTCGGAGCATGTTCGCCCAACATACTGCTGTTGTTACGTTCGTTTTATATCCAGTGTTTCCTATCGGTTTATCTGTAGCGCTATATCCAGTTCCACACAAACCTGCTGTGATAGAATCACCAATTAATTTAATGACAGTTTTGGAAAAAGGGTTACTAAGGTGCTTATCGATAACATCCTTGATTGTTAAAACTTTATCAGTATTAGTATCCCTTATGAGTTTCACGACGTTCGCATTCTTCCCTAAAGGAATACCACCGTAATAATAGAATAACAACCGCTTGTTTTTTAATTTTGATTTATCGTTGTAAATTTCAAACGTAACCGCATAAGGAGCCTGTGTTATATCCACAACAAACGCATACAGCTTTCCATCTGTTGGTAAATTCATTGTAATATTCATCCCTGTTGAATTTAGATTGAAAATACTATTTCCGATAACAGCAAATGTATCGAAGTTTATGGTTAATTTTTGAAGTTTTGTATCTATAACGATAAAATCTTTTGAAATGATTGTTGCTTCAAACATATTGATACGAGTGTGATCAATTGTATCAGGTAATATATTTGCATTGGAAACATTAATATTACGATCTGTAAGATAATTGTAGTTATCATTATCACTAATATAATTTATGAATTCAAAGTTAGGTCCATATATCTTTTTCTGATAAAAATGAACAATAGAAAGTTCGTTATCTCCTGCTGAACTATATGGTTTGCAAATCAGTTTTCCTGTTACATGATTGTATACCAATAAATGTAACCTGCCATCATTATTGGAATCCGGTAACGCTATTTCTAATCGAGATGGAGATATATTAAATAAATACTTTTCTATGGATATATAACAATCTTTTTGAATCGTTATTATTCTCGTTTTATAGTTCACTTCAATATAGTTCCGGTTAATCAATTGAGCTTCTGGAATGTACTTCTTTTGATAGTTAACAGCGTTATCCGCAATACGACTTTGTGTTGTTGGTTTTAATGCTTCATTCGCATTTTCAATCGCTTGGTTTATTTTTGGATAACCTGTTCTCAAGGTATCAGTTGGTAATAACTTAGGCGCATCAGCCATATCCTTCACCACCTTATATATATTTAGCGCGGTATTTGAATGCAATGTTTATATTGAGGCTGGAACCGCCAATTTGTATTGCATTAGCACCTGGCATAAGTTCTAAATTTTCTAAATTACCTTTTAGTTGAAATAAGAAATTCTGTCCGTTTTTTATTGTTGCATATCTTTCAGCATCAATTAAAAATGTCGAATTTGTAAAACTTCCAAAAGAAAAACTCTCGCCGTTTATAGCGAGAGTTAATGTTGCTGCATTACCTGTAATTTCAATAATCGGTCTAACAATCAAAGAACCTTGGTTGTCTATATTTAATGTTTGTGGGGCTGTAATCGTATAAGAATTAGCACCGAAATCAAAAGTGATATCAGACATAAACGGAATTTCGTCCCTCCACAGAACATCCTTATCGCTTTCTATAATTGAATAAGCATGTGGATCATATGCTATTAATGGTAATTCGAATTTACCCATCCTGAAATAACGATCAATCGGAAGAGACCCACTGTATTGCGCTA